>DASXVE010000018.1 GCA_036504445.1 Candidatus Aquicultor sp. | reverse complement strand
GGCCATTATTGCTACAGCAAAAAAGTTGCTTGGCATCATCTACCAGACCCTGAAGAACAAGTGGGTCTTTGAGGATTTCAGCAACTTTGTGCTGAGATCGACATAAAAATGTAAGTTGGAGTAGATTTCTTTCATAGGAGGTTATTATGGATAAATATGTGTGTGATGTGTGCGGTTATATCTATGACCCGGCAGAAGGAGACTCGACCCAGGATATTCCACCTGGAACATCATTTGATGATTTGCCGGATGATTGGGTATGCCCGGAGTGCGGCGTCGGCAAAGATGAATTTTCAAAAATGTAAGTGAACGCCAGCTCACTAAGCAAGATTTTTACACCCCCCCCTTATTCTTGAGGGGTTTTATTTGCTTTTTATTATATTGCCACATAAATACACTAATGTAGCGGTCTTTTCTGCCGATAATTGGTTTAATAGCAGTGAATTTAGGTAGGAGGCACAGTGGTAGCAAAGCAGATATATAATTCAATGCAATATATTTCACTAAGAAAACGACTGGTTATTTTACTTGTTGTGATGATCCTGCCGTTCATAACGTTCTCTGTGTTTAAGGCAATCGACATTAAAGATAATCTTGAGCAACAGTATCAGCTTGAGACTTTAGCACTCGCCAATAATGTTGCCCATGACCTCGATGATTATATAAATGCAACCGGTGAAGCCCTTATTCCTATTGCTGCGAACAAAGATGTCCGCATGCAAAACTATCCTGCGGTTAAAGCTTACCTTGAAGGCGTGGTCCCGAAATACCCATTCTATCACCTCATCGCTTTCGTTGATTTGAAAGGCGACGCTAAAGTGGCCGTCATGTCGGCAGCTATGGCAAACAGCGAAGATGCTCGTAAGCTGGCCTCGATTAGTGTAAAAGACACGGCGTGCTACCGCCGAGGAATCGTGTCAAACGGTGTTGCCGTCGGTGACTTTATGTACAGCAAACTTACAAAAATGCCGGTCGTGCACGTGACATATCCCGTATTCGATATGTCGGGCAAGCGAATAGGGTTTGTAGCAGCGGCATTCGACCTTACGAAAATCCAGAACAAACTTATGCGCACAGGTACAAATAAATCAACAATTCTTAGCATTGTGGACGATAAGGGTGTCTACATCGCTCGAAGCAAAAACCCTGAGCAGTGGGTCGGGCATAACATAGCAAATTCCGACCGCTTTAGGAAGATGGTAAACAAAAAAAGTGGTTTCTATGAGGCAAAATCAGGCGAAGGTACGCTTAGGATGTTTGGTTTTACCCAAGCATCGCTGGTGAACTGGTACGCAAGAGCGGGGATCGATAAAACGTATATTCGCAATCAAGCCACTAACGAGATCGCCCATAACTTCCTTGTATTTCTGCCGTTATTGCTGGTTGCAGTGTTCGGTTGGCTCTGGATAGGACGAGACGTCGATACACTGCATAAGAAAACCGAAGAACTCAGCCTAACCGATCCGCTAACCGGGCTTTGGAATTGCCGGAAACTTCACCAGGATTTGGTCAGTGCATTTACTAGGGCAAAACGATATCGCGATATACTATCGTTTGCGATGATAGATATCGATCACTTTAAAGAATATAATGACCATAACGGGCATCAGCTTGGCGACGAAGCACTCGTTTCTGTTTCCTCCATAATTAGGAACGCGCTTCGCGATTGTGATTCAGTATACCGCTATGGCGGCGAAGAGCTCTGCGTACTGCTGCCAAGCACTGATAAAGCGAGTGCTCTTGCAGTTGCCGAGCGCATCAGGTATGACGTTGAACACGCGATCTTTACCGGCGAGGATCACCAACCTTCCGGACGCCTGACAATATCGATTGGTGTCGCTACGTATCCGTTCGATTCGATTGCCAAGGAAAGCCTCATAAACGCTGCGGATATCGCTCTTTACGAGGCAAAGGATAATGGACGTAACCATGTCCAGGGTTACGACGATACAAGTCCCCACATCCACCGTCATAAAGACCACCGCCCGATCGGCATATGCATATAGACTGCTAATTATCCTCAACACTGTTTTAACCCCGATTAGAATGCCCGCTTATGGGTATCTTTAGCTTTAAGGAGGTTGAGCGGTGTGGCATCATTTATCTGGTTTCTTATAGCGATTCTCGTTATCTTCTGGGTGGTAGGCTTCGCCCTCAAAATCGCCGGCGGCCTTATTAACCTGCTTCTGGTAGTGGCGCTTATCTTGTTGATATATAACTTACTCGTGAATACGCGTCGAAGACAGCGCGAGAAGTAAGTGCCCTAGGGTGTGCGTTGGTATAGCGTAATAGCATATAACAAGATGCTTCGGAACCTCGAAGCATCTTATCTTTTTTTGGGTACAAGGTTATTGGATACGTTGCATAGCATCTAAGCATTAAGTAAGAGGTGTTGAGTGAATAAGCACGAGCTCCATATACAAAATGTATTCGACGTTCTAAATCCGCTTGGAGGCGGAGTGAACGGATATCTGAAACTTAAATGCATTCAGATTCAGAACCGCGTCGCAGGCTCCGCAGTCTCCGGCGACATTATCGTCGTATCGGATGATTGCCCCCAAGCGTTTATCGATTATATGTTTAACGTGCTTAACGTTAAAGACGTGCTCGTTTTACGCTACCGGCTTAGTCGCGACCCTCAGCGCTACCTGAACTCTCACGTTGTCTTTGAGGCTCTCGTTAACAATCCCGGTTGGGAAGAAACACTACGGCGAGACCCCGACCTTAATCTCTACGTACAGTCTAGATCTGCATTTGCGGCGGCCTACAGAGCAGGGATACGTATCCCTGAAGAGCGGTGGAAAACGGTCGTAGTAGACCGGGTTGTCGATGCAATGAACGATAAGGCAAACCTGTACCGCGAGTGTGAGGCATTGGGCTTACCCCTCCCGCGTCACTGGATCATGACCAGCGATCAGATCGTGAGTGATGTAGTCGACCTATTACTTGCCGGTGAGAGGCCATTGTTTATCAGGCAAGCCCGCAGTGCCGGCGGCTTTGGCAATATTACAGTCGAGAAACACAATGCGAAATACCGAATCAGGGAACTTGAATCGCGCTTGCTTGACCTGCGCGAATTTGTCCACGTCTTAGACCGGTTTGTTCGCACAAGCTTTTGGGATGAATACGTTGTTGCTGAGCTTCTCGATCTCTATGCCTCACCGGGAACGCTGTTCTTTGCAAATGATACTGAAACGTTGATTATCAGCCATAGCAATCAGATATTAAGCGCCGGGCGCAGCTTCCACGGCTTCACATATCCGATTGCCGATCCCAAGATCGAACGGCATTTTACCGGCGTGGAAACCGCCGTGCTGCGTATCGTTGAGCCATGGCGGGAAAAAGGTTTTCGCGGGTATGGTAATATCGATTGGATGGTTACGGTAAGCGGTGAATGCTTCATTGCAGAAATGAACGGCAGAACAACGGCGGTTGTGCCCCCGATAAAAATCGAGAATTGCCTGTCAAGACACGGTTGCGACCAACCCCCGGTAAAAAAGCCGCGTCTTTCAATATTCTCGCAAGATAAGGTCAACCTTAATGGATTTCATACGTTTGATAACGCCTACGAAGCACTGCATGCAAAGGGTTTGCTGTGGGGGCAGCACGGTGACGGTTCCGGTATTGTTATCATATTGCCTCCGTCACCGGAATTCGGTATAAACACTATCGGGATTCTGGCGTTGGGTGAAAACCTTGAAATCGCCGCCGGTGTTTTCAAGGAAGGGCTTCACGTATTCGGCGAGGAGCAGGAAGAGCTACTGCTCGGGGGTTAATGTGCTTCGCAGGGTAATTGCCGCATTGCTTGTAAGAGACGGTAAAATACTTATAGCTAAACGAAACGCTCATGATAGGCTTGCTAATATGTGGGAATTTCCGGGTGGGAAAGTAGAGCCGGGGGAATCACCTGAGGTCTGCCTAAAACGCGAGATCAGGGAAGAGCTGCAGATCGATATAACGGTTGGAGACCTTTTCGGGGAAATATTTCATAACAACGAGCACGGATCGATCCGGCTTATCGCATATTGGGCAACATGCGATGGGTTCGGCATCACGCCGGTCGTACATGATGCGTATGCATGGGTTGCCCTCGATGAGCTCGATAATTATGAATTCGTTCCAGCCGATATGTACTTCGTAAAGCGGTTAAAGCACACCACGTTACCTATATAGCATAAGACTGTTTCGAAGCCAGGGCTTTACATCGTAATTACTTTATCACTGGTTACGACGCTCTCTACCACTACTTTTGCGGTTGTAATCTCGCCGACTGCAAGTTTGTCCTCGATCTCAAAAAAATCGACGCACGTTTTGCACGATAATATTTTACTGCCTAGCTCCTCAAGGCGCTTAAGGAGACCGACTGTCGGTTCGCCATCGACAGCAAGTTTCACACCCGCGTTTAAAAGGAATATATTTTGCGGTACATTACCGTTTTCAGCAAGTAAATGGAGAAAATTGCCGAGCAGCATAAAACCGAGTTCATCGTCGCCTCTGCCCATTGTCTCGCCTGTTAGCAGCAGTATTGTGCTTGGTTTTTCATTTTGCATGGTGATACCTCCTGAACGTAAGCGCACACGATAGCATGATAAGATTATATTATACAATATATTACCATAACATTGAGTTAAAGACTAGAGCCTTCCGACTGGTAGGGCGTAAAGAGCGCTGTTACAACCGGCAGCAAGACGGGCACATGATTGGAACCGGTGCGCTCGAGGACCAAAAAGTTGCCGGTAACAGTACTTAAGATATTTTGCAAAAACCGGTCGTTTCTAAAAAGCAGTGCTCAAGGTACTGAATGCTATATGATTGCTTTATTGGTTTCGCGGGCAGTATACAAATCCGCTGGACCGCCATATATAATAGCGATATGAAGAAAGCACGGCGTATGCCTGTAGCTTCAAGGCTCCTTATTCAAGCAAGCTCATAGATACGAGCTGTTTTAGGTGGATTTAACTGACACATGAAAGACATGCAGAAAAAAGGACAGTGGCGTGCATATCCGGGGTTGTATCCAGCAGTAATACTTGTGTTGGTCTTGACCATGCTATCCGCCATTGTGGTCCTGGTAACATACACAGATCGTAGACCGGCGCTTCAAAAGGCGGGCACGGGCGCTGCTTCAAAGCAACAAACAGGAAACCTTAACAATAAAGCTTCGGCTCCGCCCAAAAAGACCGCAAAAACTGGCTCGTCTGCAAATAGCGGCCAACCGCAGATTATACCTGTTCTTTGCTACCACCATATCGTAAACGATCCAAAGAATAAGCTCGCCGTGCCACCGGCTCTTTTGGAACAGCATTTGAAGTTTCTTAGGGCAAGCGGCTATCAAGGCATAAGCCTGAAAATGCTCAAAGATAATCTGGAGCACGGTAAAGCGTTGCCGCAAAAACCGATCCTGCTCACATTTGATGACGGATGGAAAGACCAAAGCGTGTTTGCCGTCCCGATTCTCAACAAATACAAGTTCGGGGCAACGTTCTTTGTCTACGACGAGGCGATAACGTGGAACGGCAGCGACTTCATGACGCGAGCCGATCTTCTGCGCCTCAAATCGCTGGGGTATGATATAGCGTCGCACACATGGTCGCATCCTTCACTCATAAAAAGAGCGAGCGAGACGTATGCGGCATATGTGAATCGCATGAACATACAGCTAAAGCGATCAAAACTCTGGCTTGAGCAAACGCTTAAACAAGAGATATATTGCCTGGCCTATCCGTATGGGCTCTATGACAGCGTGGCAGTTAAAGCCGCTGCCGATGCGGGATATAAACTGGCATTTACTGTGAACGGGGGCGTCAATTATCAAGGTGGGCAATCAAAGCTTCTTCTAAAGCGCATCATAGTAACGAAATACAGCTCGCCCGATATGCTTGCGCGTAAGCTTAATGTTACGCCGTTTCATGTATTAAAGTGTTCGCCTGAAGACGGAGCATATCTAGCAACAACGGCACCCATAATCTCGGCGCGTCTGAGCGGCCTCAACGATGTTGATACAAGAACAATTCATTTTGCGATTGATTACAGGGGGGCAGCGACAACGTATACGGTCGCAGAAGATCACTTAAGCGCGGCAATAAGCAGCCATCCCGCCGTCAAGCCGGGCTTCCACTTTCTTTCAATAGAGGGCAGGGGCAAACGAGGCAACATCTATAACACAACCTGGGGCTTTTACGTTGCCAAACCATCGGTAACGGCAGCAAAAACGGCTCCCGTAGCGATTAACAAGCACACTAGCCCCGCAGGACGTTAATGTCATTATTCTAACCCACCTCGATATCATGTCTTGATTATTCTTACTTTAATGCCCCTTCGGTTTGTATCCAAAATGAAGCCATGCCTCAAATCTATTCCCATCAGTTAAGGCGGCATGGGTTGGGATAAATACTTAGTTATGCAGTGCAAATATGTGAAAGACCGCACCCCATGCGAGAGGAGATTCTTTGACAGACACAACTTGTAATGATGCCTTTGAGAATATAATCGATTTTATCGCCGAGGGTGTCCTCATACTCGATCAGAACGGTACAATCATTCTTGCTAACCGAGCCACAGAGAAAATCTTCGGCTTCACAGGACAAAGGCTCACCGACTTTCTGCAGAGAAGCCTGGGCCGGGGCGAATCAAAAACCGATCAACTGCCATCTGCAATCGGGGAAGCGTTTTCACGGGTAATCAAGTCGGCAAGCCCCGTTTATGACCTTCATTATCACTATGTTCGGCCGGACAGTGTACCTAGGGATATAGTAATAAACGTATTCCCGCTGCTTAATGATAAAGGCGATGGCAACAGGGTTGTTCTATTGCTCAAAGATATTGGTGCGGAGCAGAGTGCAGCAGAGGCGTCGCTGCTGGAATCCAATCAAACCCTTGCCGCAATCTTCGAAGCATCACCGGTGGCCATCATAGCGACCGACTTATACAACAGCGTCACGGCGTGGAATCCGGGTGCTGAGCGTATGTTCGGCTGGCAGGCCGGCGAAGTGCTGGGACGAAAACTGCCGATCGTTTCGGAAAATCGCGGTAACGAGTTTAAGGCGCTTCGAGACCGTGTCCTGCATGGAACGACGGTTATAGAGATCGAAGTACAAGGACAGCGAAAAGACGGTTCGTTAATAGCGGTTAGCATTTCGTCGGCACCTTTATACAATGCCGAGGGAAAAATTACCGGCATAATGACCGTGACCCTCGATATTACTACTCGCAAAAAGCAGGAGCTTGCGCTCAAGCAGTCTGAAGCGAATTACCGCGCGATCTTCGATGCCGTAAACGATGCGATCTTCGTGCACGATACGAGCACTGCAGATATTATCGACGTGAATAGGCGAGCTTCTGAAATGTACAGTTATCCAACCCATGAGCTGCGCCGCCTCAGTCTAATCGATATCAGTTCCGCCGTGCCGCCGTTTACACCTGAAGCAGCCCTAGAGTGGGTGCGCCGTGCCGCCCAGGAAGGGCCCCAGATCTTTGAATGGTTGGCAAAAGATCGTTTCGGTCGTTTGTTTTGGGTTGAGGTTAATCTAAAGCGTGCGGTTATCGGCGGCATACCGCGAATTCTGGCCGTCGTCCGTGATATTAACGACCGCAAGCTTCTCGAAGAAGAGCGTGAAGAGCTTTCGAGGCGGATTCAATTGTTGCTCGACTCAACCGATGAGGGAATATTCGGTATCGACCTAGATGGCCTTTGTAACCTGATAAACCGGGCGGCAGCTGAAATGACCGGTTACACCCAGGATGAGATATTGGGCAAGAACGTACATGACCTGTTCCACTATAAGCATCCCAACGGCACACCGTATCCGGCATACCAATGCCCGATTTACAGCTCCTACAAGGAGGGCGTGGGCGTGCATATTGATACCGAAGTATTTTGGCGAAAAGACGGCAGCCCGTTTTTCGTCGAGTATACATCCAATCCGATTATGGAGGAAGGGCGTATCGCCGGTGCAGTTGTAACCTTCTCGGATATTGCAAAGCGTAAGAATGCCGAGATGGCGCTGCGTGAAAGCGAAGCGCGCTACCGAAGCCTCTTCGAGGACGCGCCGGTATCTCTTTGGGAAGAAGACTTCTCAGCGATAAAAGCATATCTTGACGACCTGCGCCAACAGGGCATAACAGATTTTGAATCGTACTTTGGCGCACACCCGGAAGAGATAGATAGGGTTGCCAGCCTGGTAAAGGTTAATGACGCCAACCGGGCGACCGTCGAACTTTATCGTGCCACCGATAAAAATGAGCTTGAACGCAATATAACCGACACATTCACCAACGATATGCTTGCAACGTTTAAAGATGAGCTTGTCGCTATTGCAAACGGTGAGACAACGTTTGAGCGTGAGGTTACAAATACGACGCTGGATGGTCAGACAATATTCGTTGTATCTAAGTTTTTCGTCCCCGATGAGTACGCTAACACACTGTCAAAAGTCTTTATTTCGGTTGTCGATATCACCGAACGAAAATTAGTCGAAGAACAGCAGCGGGCAGCCGGGGAGTTAAGTGAATCGCTTAATGCTATTAACGCCGTTATCGGCTCAACACTCGATTTTGATGAAATTATGCGTCTCGTGGTTGTGGATGCTTCCAAGGCGCTTGATGCCGATAGCGCCAGCATCGCGTTATATGAAAAGGACCGCTGGATTATCGGATATCTCTATGGATTTTCAGATGAGCATGTCGGAAAGCCTCTCGGACCTGAAGAGACAAAGCAGGCTCAGATGGTGGTTGCGGCGAAAGCCCCGACTATAATAAGCGATGCGTTCACCGATACGAGGGTTGATAATATCCTCATGCGAGCCCATGGGGTACGCTCTATACTCGCCTTGCCTCTCACCGTTAGAGAGGAAGTTATCGGGGTTCTGCGGTTCGCATTTACGTCAAAACAGGTTGATTTCAGTGAAATCCAGGTTGATTTTGCAAACAAACTCGCGATAGCCGTGTCCTTGGCAATTGAAAACGCCCGGCTCTACGCCGTCGAGCGCAATATTGCGGATACCCTGCAAGCAGCGCTGCTCACCACACCAGAGCGAATTCCAGGGGTAGATTTCAGCCATCTGTATCGCTCGGCAAGCATTGCGGCCAAAGTAGGGGGCGATTTCTATGAAATATTTGAACTTGAGCACAACAAAGCCGGCATCATAGTCGGGGACGTTTCCGGCAAAGGTCTTGGAGCGGCAACTCTGACGTCTCTTGTTAAGAGCACTATTAAAGCATATGCCTATGAGGACGGCCAGCCTGCTTCGGCCCTCGAGAAAACAAATCCTGTCATCGCCCGGGCGGTTACACCTACTTCGTTTGTTACGATGTTTTTTGGTATTTTGGACATAGAGACCGGTAAGCTCATATATTGCAGTGCGGGTCATCCACCCGGGATAATCAAGCGGAAATCCGGGGACGTCGTTGTCCTGGAGACCGAATCGCCGCTCATCGGGGCGTTTGCCGATATGCACTATACCAACAGTGAAGTGCATGTCGATAAAGGTGACATAATAATTTGTTACACCGATGGGATCACCGAAGCCCGCTGCAATTCCGGATTTTTTGGGGAAGAACGGCTGCTGCAGATAATTCGAATTATGGACGCGGTATCTCCACACTCAACTATTACGAATATCTTTAATGCGGTTTTGGAGTGCACCGGGGGACGGTTATCCGATGATATTGCGCTGATAGCGGTAGCGCGTGATACGGCTTGATTAGGCATGTTGCCAGTCACTATGATATCCGATACAATTACATAGAACCGGAAGGGGAGTAGCTACCCGTATCGCGGGTTGGTCGTATCGACATACCCGGCACTTGTGCCCGGACGACCAGTTGTATGCAATTGCGAGACCTTCAATCGTTAACGATTGAAGGTCTCTTTTTATGATAACGCTTACATCTAGAAAACCCTTTTATTGTGATTGGAGCGTATTCGTGGCAGTAACATTCTTGCTTTTTGCTGTTTCTTTAATAATTATCCTTTTAGCCAGCGAGCTTTTTACTAATGGAGTTGAGTGGTTCGGTCATAGGTTGAATCTGGGGGAAGGCGCCGTCGGTAGCATTTTCGCGGCAATCGGCACGGCGCTTCCCGAGACGATTATCCCGATAATAGCAATTGTTTTTGCAAACGGAGCAAGCGGTGAAAGTATCGGTATCGGCGCGATTATCGGCTCATCGTTCATGCTTGCAACGCTGGCGATGTTCGTCGTCGGTATCGGTATTTTTATCTTTTCAATAACCCGCAAACGGAGCCGCCAGGTCCGTGCGTCCACCGATGGAATGTCACGAGACCTGTCGTATTTTTTGCTGAGCTATGGTATAGCGCTGATTGCAGCCCTTTTGCCAATGCGTGCGGTTAAGATAGCGCTTGCTGTAGGCCTTATCGGTATTTACGCCAATTATGTTCGCGTAACAATCAAGGACAGCGGTGAAAAAGGTGAAGACTTGCGACCGCTGTATCTTCACAAAAAGGGGCTGCCGCCACATTGGCGGTTTATTACCCTACAGCTTGCGGTAGCGCTCTCCGCGATCATTCTCGGTGCGGATCTCTTCATTAAACAAGTGGTTGCCGTCTCGGAATACTATGCGATACCGGCGCTTATCTTGTCGCTCCTCATAACGCCGATTGCAACCGAACTACCGGAGAAATTTAATAGCCTGATCTGGGTTAGAAAAAACAAAGACACGTTAGCAATAGGTAATATAACCGGGGCGATGGTATTTCAGAGTACGTTCTTGCCGATGTTTGGAATCTTTCTCACCCCATGGCATTTGACCGAGCCGGCGATTGTGGCCGCAGCACTGGGAATACTGGCGAGCATCGTCATGGTTATAAATCTTAGGATTCGGGGATCGCTTCATGCCGGCATGCTTATCTTCAGCGGTCTGTTCTATTTTGCCTTTATTCTCTACGTGTGGCTCGCAAATGGCCTCGGAGAAGGATTTATAACCAGAGCGTTCTCCAATATATTTTAGCCTCGCCCCGCTCGCTTTAACCTAATGAAAACCGAGTGCCTTAAGAAGCAAGAGAGCATTGTCGCTGCGATAATACCCGAGAGCAATAACTCCACATATTATTGCCGGTGTCACGAGCAGGTTTTCAACCCACCCGTTGGTACGAAGCCGCAACGCCTCAAACGGTGGAAATCCTAAATGGAGTGGTAGAGGAAACAACAGCGGGACGCCTTCTTTGGTTAGCATATCTGTAACCAGATGCGACGCAAACGCGATTATAAAGCTCCAAAACACGATGTTGGTGTCGATAGTATCTCCCAGCGGCAGCGCGTTAAGGATGAGTCGCATCAGGCCGCCAAACAGAACCATGCCGATAAACGAGTGAGTTATATGCCGGTGACCGCCGATAAAAACCGGATTAATGATGCGCGACAGGCAGCCGCCTCCAGGCACATCTCCCCATATCTTGCTTCCGGGTTTATCGAGATCAGGCGTAATGCCACCGATAATCGCGACCAGAAGCGACACAATGGCGGTTTCTGTAGAAATATGCTCCATCGGGGTGAGAAGTGCTGTCGTAACCACCGCCCCAACGGCCGCAATTTCGTGTGTTCGACCGAGCATGGCATACCTCTTTTTCTAAACGTTCACCTGGGCGGGGTTCGCTTATTTTTATAGTATACAACAAGCCGGCTGCAAAACCTCTTCCTGTTTTTCAGCTATACAAAGGCCGTATAACTTGTAGCATAATCGGGTTTATTTACCGTCACGGCGGTATCGAACTTTTAGCCGCGGTTCCGCTATAATAAAGGGTATGCAATAAAGCAACCAAACTACTATTCCAGGTGATCTGCAGTGAATAACGAAAGCGAACCTAAACGCCTGCCCTCAGATGAAACACATGATAATCATGGTAACAACGGGGAAGATGCGCTGATCGAACAGCAGCATAAAGACGCGCTACGCGAGCAGGAGAGAATGCGCAAATGGATTGAAGATGATGAGCCGCTTCCGGTTAAGATATCATGCAAACTACGCCAGCATCTGGTCCCGAAAGACAAACAGTAATCGCTTGTTATGATATGATTCTTTTTAATGCTTTGTAAGCGGGAGAGCCCATGCTACAACGATTTACAGTTCTCATTGTCATAGTAATCGCACTATGCTGCCCGGCTTATGCATATGCCGATGATGGATACGCCGGCGCTGTCGCCGAAACGCCGGTGCCGCGAAACAGCCACGATATCGCTATGCAAGCCGAAGTAGTCTCGATCATCCTGCATCCCGGGTACGCAGAAGTCGAATGCGCTTATCGCTTTAAGAATGAAGGTAAGGCTCAAGCCGTTCAAATGGGTTTTCCCGATATTTACGATCGCAAAGGCAATCCTGGAATCACTCAATTTCGCGCATATGTGGACGATATAGAATTTCCCGTACGAACCGTCACGCTCAAGCTTGGACCGGGCCAGCTCAACTATAATGATTTTTCAACCACATCTCGGTGGTTCATTCAGGACGTACCGTTTAAAGAAGGGCAAGTCAGGATCATCGTAAACCGCTACTTAGCACCGTATGGCGGCACCGCATCCCTGGAAGAATCCTTCATGACCTGGTTTGGTTACACCATGCACACCGGCGCAACCTGGAAAGGGAAGATCGGCCGCGCTGACGTAAATGTTACATTCGCAAGCGGCCTCACCTGGGATGACTTTACGCCGGGCAGGAAAGCATGTAAATCTGTTAACTACACAGTGCCGAAATCCACAATCGAACCAAGCGGTTATACAAAACAAGAAGACGGTTTCTCCTGGACGTTTTTCAACCTTGAACCGAAAATTAACAAAGACGATATTTCATTCAATTTCTTCCGTGATACGACTAACGGCGGCTTAAAAGGCCTTAAAGTGGCCGCTACGTCCGAGCTTCATATCGGTTCGCGGTTTTACCCGGCATCGCAAGCATTCGACGGCAACGTCACTACCGCGTGGGTTGAAGGCGCTCGGGGAACCGGCATCGGGCAAACACTTACTGCAGAGTTCAAGCAACCGACCCAGATAGGGGAGATACGCATTTTGCCGGGTTACGTGAAAACACGGGCCCTTTACAAGCAAAACAGTCGCCCGAAACAGATAACCGCGACATTTTCGAACGGTACGATCAAACAAATAGATCTGATCGATCAACCGCGCGTTCAGTACATCAAGCTTAGCAAGCCCATTGAGGCTTCGTGGGTGAAGTTCACTATAAATAGCGTTTACCGGGGCACAACGGATGCAGATTCGTGTATAAGCGAAATCGAATTCGGGCTTGGGCATACGAACACCGGGCAAACAGCGCCGAAACTGCTGGCTGGGATTGCGACCGCCAATACCCGGGAGGCAACGACTTTACGACCGACTGCCGTTCGTGCACAAGACGCAACGCCTTTACAGCCGGCCACTGTTTGCGCTCAAGACGTGCTGCTCGCAGTTGCTGTTTTAATTATGCTTCTCTTTGCGGTAGGTACGTGGCAGAATTTTTACGGCAACAAAGATGACGATCAAAAACCTTCCGATGAGAATGAGGATACGAATGAAAAATCTACCGCGAACTCCGAGTAAACTCGGTCTTACAATCACAATTGCCTGTCTCGTGCTGTTTATTGCGCTTACCGCTTACGTGATTACGCATCAGATGAATTCAATTGATACAGGGTTTTCCCAATACCTGCAGACCCAGCCATGGGCAAAACCGCTGTTGTATGTAAATACAATCTTCGCCTCCAGCGCGTTTCGCCTTCTTTACCTGCTGCTTTTGGGCATTCTCATAACCCAGAAACGCTATCGATTCGGGCTTCTGATTTCGCTGGCGCTTGCATCCGAGATAGTCACAACCATTATAAAAGACATTATCGGGCGGCCTCGCCCGACGGCACCTCTGGTTGAGATATTTGAGCATCGACCAACATTTAGTTATATCTCAGGACATGGGTTAGAGCACTTACTGCTTTTTGGAATGTTGGGGTACTTCGTTTTGCGAACAGGGAAGAATACCTCTTTAAAATATATTGTTGCCGGCCTTTTCTTCCTTGAGCCGGTTTTGGTCGGTCTGGGCCGAGTGTACGTTGGCGCCCACTGGTTAACGGATGTTTTAGGAAGTTACCTGCTTGGGATCGCAATTCTCATCCCGCTGCTCTCATATTTTCGAGACGCCGCCGGTACTTCGATCTATACAACAAAACCTAGAAAGCACGAGGAATAAGCAATAGGCTAAGCATTGCGAGCGGCTGCTATGACAGCTGGTAGGGCACGCTCGTAACAATAACGTTAGGCGTTGTCAAAAGACGTGTCTTCAAAATGAACGCAGTTTGATTATGAAGCAGATGTTCCCACCACCGCTTGACGATAAATTCAGGTACGACGATCGTGATAAAGTCATCGGGCGCTTCCTGCCTAATCTCCTTAACTTTATTGATAAGCGGCCCAATAATGTCGCGATAGGGTGACTTGATGACCTCGATTGGCGTACTAAACCCGTGCGTTTCCCATTTATTGAGAATATCGGTGGGTTCACCATCTTGCGTGTTCACATATAGGACGCTCATCTCGCCGTCGTTTGCAATCATTTTGGCGTATCTAAGGGCTTGCAGCGTACCGCAATGCACGCCGCCGATGCAGAGGAGAACGTGATTTCGAACAGGCTTCGGCGGCCTCAGATTAACCAGCGATAGCTGTTCGGCGATACGCTGGTAATGCTTCTTGATCGTGAGGAGCAGTAAGAACAAGAGCGGTACGGCAAGAACTACAATCCATGCACCATGCATGAACTTGGTGGAGCCTATGACGATCAGGACAAGCAGCGTCGTAAGCGCTCCTGCGCCATTGATGATCGCTTTCTTAAACCAACCTTTACCTCGTTCGGTTAGCCAGTGCTTAACCATACCTGCCTGCGAAAGGGTAAAGCTCGTAAAAACGCCGACCGCATAGAGAGGTATCAGCCTATGGGTATCGCCGCCAAACGATACGATCAAAACAATCGAGAAAAACGCCAGTGATAAAATACCGTTTGAAAATGCGAGCTTGTCGCCTTTGTTGGTAAGTTGTCGCGGCATATAGCCGTCGGCCGCTACAAGCGATGCAACTATCGGAAAACCGGTAAAGCTTGTGTTGGCCGCGACCACCAGGATAAGGGAGATAGCCACCTGGATGAAGAAATATATGAACGTAGTGCCGAATATACCGCGTGAAAGCTGCGATAACACGGTTTCATGAGGATTCGGCACAATATGGTACATATGCGCGAGCTCGGTAATGCCAAAGAAGAGTGCGCCCAGGATGATGGCCATCCAGGCTAGAGTAATTTTTGCGTTTCTGGCCTCAGGCTTTCTGAATGCCCGCACGCCGTCGCTGATAGCTTCCACACCGGTAAGCGCAGCACATCCGGATGCAAATGCTCTTAGAACGAGAAGAATCGTAATCGGCTCAAATGTTGTTGCCGTAATCGTTCCGCTCGAGATTACGGTGTGGCCGGTAAAGTATCGGTAAACACCGACGCCTATGAGCAAGATCAGCGAAGCCACGTATGTATAGGTCGGTATAGCGAATATTTTGCCGGCTTCGCGAAGCCCGCGAAGATTGGTAAGAGCTATCAATAAAATGAACAAAACACCGATCATTACCTTATGGGGTAAAAGCACGGGAAACGCGGAGGCTATATTGGCAACGCTCGACGCGACACTAACGGCAACCGTCAATGTGTAGTCTATCAGCAAAGAGCAACCGGCAATTATTGCGAATTTTTGCCCTAAGTTTTCACGCGATACGACATAGGCGCCGCCGCCGCCCGGATACGCCTCGATAACTTGCCGATATGAGATGGTAAGTATAGTAAGAAGCGCGATAATCGCCATCGCAACCGGAAAAGACAGGTAGAGCGCTCCGGCGCCGGCCAAAACGAGAACAATGAGTATCTCTTCGGTTGCATATGCAACCGAAGACAGAGCATCAGATGAAAATACCGCAAGTGCAATTGTTTTTATAAGACGCTCTTCATGAGCGCGTTCGTTTGCTATAGGTTGCCCTAAGAGAACCCGTTTTAACGTTTGCGTTGCCATAACTTCCTTGCCGTGCCCTTATCCTTCGATGCAAGACAACCGGTATGTCTTGCATCTAGCAATGATTAGATAAATATACTCCTAAAGATGAAGCTTGGAAATATGCTTTTACCAGCGTTTATGGGACATTTAGGTTAGTGAAGGGCTACAATGTTACCATGTAAAACACACCAAATTTGGTAAGTACGTAACAATCAACGAAGAATTGGTAAGTTTACGAATCTTCAGCAACACGCTTTGAGCAGGGCTTCGAAACGGTATTCCTTCTCAACGTGTAAAGCGCAGTCCAAATTTGTATGATACACATCATATCGATTTCGGCATTCGTAAGTTCTAAGTAATTAGTTCATAATGACCTATTTAGAGTTACCATAGGTAGATAGAGCAGTTAAGCGCTCTAACGACTGAATAATAGGTCCTAGCTGGCTCCCATGTTATAATACCGATAAGTATTTTTGCATTGAGCCACAAATGTAAGTGGAGATAGAATGAAATCGTGGCTGGATACACAACCTGCACAGTCAGTTTTGCGAATGCTTTTATGGTACAGGATATTTATCTTGTTGTATGCAGGTTTCTTGGGCATAGTAGGTCTACATTACCTCGCCATTCCTTCTTATATTTTTGCCCTCATCTATAACACCATCCTTTTTAAATATTGGGATTCAGTTATCGGCGTGCTCCGAAAATGGCAGTTTCTCATCGTGATCGACATCCTGATATCGCTTTTCCTTTGGGTTAACTCAGGGGTTTATAAGTCACCATATTTTCTATACATCTTTAGCCCGATAATGATGGGCTCCTTTATTGGCGGCTATTTTAGTGCACTCTGGATCGCTTCACTTGAAAGCGTTCTTAGGCTTGTTGGTTACCGCCTGGGATATTATGACATGTCACTCCTCGAAAATTTCGGAGAACATGTCGCTACATATATGCCGTTCTTTTTCCTCGTCGCATTTATCATGGCCTATGTCGGCTCTTTACTTAAGAAGCTCGACCTTGCTGACCGTGATAAAACTGCAGCCAGCTGCGAACTTGAGGAGGCAAGGAAACGACTCAAGAAAGCTCTTGCCGGCAGAAATCTCTCAAACCGGGAGATCGAAGTGCTTATTCACGCAGCTGAGGGTAGAAATATCGACGAGATATGTAAAGCGCTTGGCGTATCGCAGAACACTATCAAAACTTATTTTAAACGGATATATGCAAAGCTCGGCGTTTCATCGAAACAGGAAGCGCTTTCGCTCGTTATGAATGAGGAATACGCCATTGATTAATCTGCGAGTCAGCCTCTTTCATTTACTAATAGTTCGTCTACTGACGCTTCTCGACGTTGTATTTCTTTTATCCATCAAGATAAGCAGGGCTTCGCTTACATTACTTATCGTTGCTTTCATTTACAATCTGGTGCTGCTTGTCTTGTGGCGAAGAATCTCAAATGCCATAGAAACACGACGATATCTGTTTCTCATCGATCTGACAGTAACAGCGTCTTTTATTTGGTTTTCATGCGGGTTTTTCTCAAGCCCTTTTTTCTTATATTCACTTGCAAGCATATTCTTGAGTTCGTTCTTTCTAAAAAACATGCGATATGTGGTAGGTTCGACTCTTTACTTTATTGCGCTCCTCAACGTCGGGTTGCTGTTTGATAAAGCCGCACTTGGTGAGCTGATAAAGAATCAAGATTTCGATGTCTTAATAACGAGCTATATGGGCATTATGACGATAGCCATGATATCGGGGTATCCGGCATGCATCGTGCAGAGAATCAATAAGTTGCGCCAGGACACGGCATCCTTAAGACAAGAAATTCAAGATACCGAAGCATTTATATCGACAATCACAAATCCGCCGGTTTTATCGAACCGAGAATTTGAAATACTTACACATATAAGCAAGGGCAAATCAAATCAGCAAATATCACAAGACCTTTTCATCTCCGAACATACCGTCAAAAGCCACCTCCACCGAATCTACAAAAAACTCGGGATTTCTTCCCGGGAAGAGGCAGTAATTTACTACCACAGCCAATCCCCACGAAACGGCAGCTAGATAAAGCCATTAGTTCTTTTAGGTGACAGGCCTTGATTCTCATGGGTGACAAACCCTTCCTTCATTTTGATGCTTATAGGTGACAGGCGCATCCTTAATATGCCCCTATAGTATTTTAAGATAGCTTGGCAAACCTTCGAAGCGCATCAGCTGAAAATCACGATATTGCCATGCGTTTAAGAAACTTGAAACCTAATTACATCAAATCAACTCATTCGTATAGTGTAAAACCTATGCCAATCATGCTCTGCAATTCAGAAAAGGTAATTTTGCAGGTAATGGTGATTATAGGCAGAGCGTAAACGTATCGTAGAAAGCGATCTACGGAAATGAGAATAATCGGAGGGAGCTATCATTGAACCAAGACAAGAATCAGATGGAGGATAAACCTGTCATCAAATCCAGTTGCGACAATCATGCCAAACTGACTGGCCGAGAGAAGCAAGTGCTTAGGTATCTGCAAAAAGGACTACCATACAAGACTATTGCGGTTGAGCTTCAGTTATCTATAAAAACTATTGAGTCTCACGCCTCAAAGGCCTTTCGCAAATGTAATGTTTCAAATCGTTTTGAATTAGCTGAGCTGGATATTTCTCAAAAAACATAGGGTAACCTAGGGTATTTAAGGGTTGTTCCCTCAAGATGAATACTATATTTTAGTATTCTGAGAGGGGATTAAGCGATAGCTAAGCTTCCTAAAGACATATACGTTAGTCTTCTTAGCTAAAGAAACCCGCTCTTAGAAACGTATCGGCACTAACCTCATGAAAACAATGCTTTGCCTGATACGAGCTAAGTTATTATCTCAAGTCTTTGGAAGCATGCCGCAGTTATTAGCTGCGTTCGAATTCAATTCGACCTATATAGGCAACGCATTCATTAAGGAGAAGTGTCGCATGAGAAAAATTATCGTATCTTTTTCAATTATTTCAATAGTAATAATGCTGAGTGTGACTGGATGTATGTCTGCAGTAAATGGAGCCATGCCCAGAGAGGACAGTATACGGCAACAGTTAAGAACTTTTCTCAATAATGCCGGCGACAAAGCAAACAACCATAAGAATATCGACTGGAAGCTTCCTGCTGCCGAAACCCTCCCAAACGAACCGAACAGCGTTGTCTTTACCCTTGGAGGAAATCAAGCTCAACCTGTTCTTAGCTTTGATATTCGAGGTAACAAGTTCTCGATAAAGGGAACTGAGCATGCAGTAAATGGCAAGGTAATTATAGATTCGCTAGATACAGATTTACCCAAGGATAATATCACTATTAAATAGCCTTGCTATATATCATCGTGTCACGCAAATATTGGTCTTTGACAGTTGCATAAGAAAATGCCACCTCACTTCTGGTAGGATGGTGTTCGCCAAAACAAAACCCATAAGAAAGAGGTGGCGAACATACCGTACCAGATTGCATTCAAAATCGTGACAATCTAGCGAGAGCTTGTTGCAGAATTAGAGGGTGAGAAGCGAGGCAGACCTTGCATCCCTCGAAGGGGCAGACCCAAAAGATATAATGATTCTGATATCTCGGTCATGCTTGTCTTAGTATCCATTATGGGATTATCTTTAAGAGGACTTTACTTTAGACTTAATAGTTGCAGGCTGTGGGCACGTCTTTTCAATCTAGGCCCAGGAAACATTCCGCATTTAGCAACGCTTGCAAGAAGAAAGAATGACTCGGATTTAAGAAGACTGCGAGATCGGCTTTATAAAAAGATCACTACTAATCTTTCAAGTGGTATTGCTGTTTTATCGGTTCTTCGGCAATCGAGGCAGACCCCAAACTACAACCCAATGCTAACTTGAGGATATTCCTCAAAGGGAATGTTTTATGGGTATCAATTGCACGTAGCCTGTGATCTAAAAGGTGCTACGCTATTCTTCACCGTTACCAAGGCATCCCCTAAAGAGATTGCCCCGGCAAAATACATGCTCAAAGAGGCTACGAAGATACATTCAAAACTAAAATATTTGACCGGGGACACAGCCTATGATGTTACCACACTCTACAAGTAGTGCCGCAGGTAGTTAGGACCAAAACTTGTTGCCCGTATTAACCCACGGGCGAGCTAAAACAGTCGAAAAAGCAGTCCTTCTTGCCAAGGGTGAGAGAAAACGTGCATTTCGACGTACCCGTTCTCGATTTGGCAGAATTCTTCTCAATAAAAGAGCGGTGATCGAGCAGGTATTCTCCCAGCTAAAAGAGATAATCCGTATAGATGAGCTACCCTTTTATCTCAAGAAGCTCTCGCATGTCAAAGAACATTTCAAATGGTTAATTCTAGCCTATAACGTGCTCCTTTACACGAATAAGGTGCACGGTGAAAACTTACGATCTATCAAACGACTGGTGGCATGATTTATGCGACAGCCTAAGAGATATAGTTAAAATTAACGGTTTTATGTCTTGCGTATGGTTGAGTCGCACATCGATGCTACTCAGCGCCATTGTTTCAAGGCTATGGCTGGAAGGAGGTGGTTATATTGAGAGTTTCTATGTGGGCGGGGCCATACCGTCAGAAGTTATAAAGCCACCCTCTGGAAACGAGCTAGATGGCTCGTGCGCGAACCAAAAGGTGGCACAGATAATTCTACCACGAGTAATGTATCTTAAAAAGGAGGATGTGCTATGCGCAAACGTGCAATGGTAATTTTTGCCGCTGTTTTTATGTTTGTTTTGGTGCAGGCCATACCGGCACTTGCAGTGTCAAACATATCAAACACATTTACGGCGAATGATTATACTCCCTCAACCAACCAGACGATCTATTTCTCGGCTAAGACGACGTATGGTTGGATCGTGATCCCGAATCCTTATAGCTCCAACTTCGTTACTGAGATAAACGCGACTCAGTTCAACAAACCGGTCAACACATCGTATAATGTTCCGGCATCCGTTAATTGGGGCTATTACAACCCGGGCATTTTCGTTAGTCCGGCGTACCGCTTCTATTCGGGCTGGTGGATGATTACTCCGACCGTGAATGCTTATTTGAACTTCAGCGCGGTAGCGAAAAATACAGCGTATGGAAGCCAATACAGACATCGTCACGGTCAGAGCACAGAGCTTAACTGGGATATTTCCTACGGATCACCCGCATGGGTAACAACAACTAAGAACTAGACTAAGACAGGCACCCAGACTGGCGTCTGGGTGCCTCATCTTTGGAGGTAGGGTGTATTGAGATTTCTATCGAGTTATTTATGTGCAGAGTACAAGAAACGACTCTACGCCACATTTAGACAATCGGCTTTCATCGTGATCATCGTAGCTATAGCATTCTTTTTTGCAGCAATGTGGCCTGCCGTAAACTACATGTTTACGGCTACATTCCAGAACGCTCGCTATGATCTTAGAATCAACGGGCCACTTACAAAGCAAGATATCCAATTGATTAATCAGAATTTGAGTTCCAATGCCTTTGAGTTGACCGGCCTCAACGCTGGATCGGTTGAAAGAGTCTATGTTAATGGCAAGACGTTTTATCAGAACATTATTAATTATTACTACCAACCATCGCAGGTTAACCGGATTGTAATGACCTACTTTTCTGATGGTTTACTACTAAAAGGAGCTATGAGAAAGGCGGATGCCTGGGGCATAGATTACATGACAGCAAAGCGATTTGGCGTCGGTATTGGCGACAAGATAGCTTTTGATCAGTCAATTGGAGATAGGTTTGGCAACATACGGAAAGTGCACCGGGCGGGCATAATAAGCGCCATATACGCTCCAACGAACGAAGTAAACGGTCTTGTCAGCCCAGCCAACCCGGAAGTCACAAAACTTTTGTCTGCCGATGGCGTTGTTTTTACGGATGTCTTTATTAAGCTAAGCGGCAATTCGCCCAGTCAAGCTGCAGCAATGATCAGGTCCATTCCAAAATCACGCGAGTGGTTGGTCGATCCGGTTCCCGAGGCTTACGCTAAAGGTGCGGCAAGAGTTGAACAAACGCTGAACAGAAATGTTCGATATGCTACGATTTGGGCCGCGTTATTAGTCTATGCGATCTTCATTCTACGCGAACAGTTTTCTCGAATGGAAAGAAGGAAAAAGAACCTCGCAATCCTTTTTTCGCTCGGCCTTTCTGAAACCAGGCTCGTCAAAATGTTTACTCTTGAGCAAATCCTTCTAAATACATTAACAGGCTTTCTAGGTATTGCACTAGGGATTTACGTCCTTCAGGGTAACCTCGGGCTTTATATTCCAAATGAGACAAGCATGTCAATGTCGGTCTTTGTCGCAGTAATAATTTTAGGCTGCCTGGTGCTCTCTATCTTTCAACTCAAATATAGGCTTAGGAAAATGGATGTCTCGCGCTTATTAGTTGTCGAATAAAGGAGCTAACAATGCTATACAATCTAGAGGCAGTAAGCCTAAGCTACACACTAAACAAGAGACTTATACCCATCATCAGCGATCTCGGTATTACAGTTCAGGAAGGTGAGTTCTCGGTAATTATGGGGCCTTCTGGTTCCGGGAAGACTTCTATCTTGAATATTATGGCTGGCTTTCTTAGGCCTACGTCGGGACAGGTGCTGTTCAGAGACACCGATCTCTATGCATTGAGTAAGGGCAGCATTGCTAGCTACAGGAACAAAGAGATAGGTATCGTTCACCAATTCTTTAATTTGATTTCCAGTTTCAACGCTCTGCAAAATATTGCCGCACCGCTGCTTATTGCAGGTCTGAAACCGAACGAAGCTTATGAACGAGCGGAAATTGTGCTTGAGCGGGTAGGCATGATCGCAAGAGCTAAGCATTATCCGTCTGAGCTATCTGGTGGAGAGCAACAAAGAATCGCTATTGCAAGGGCGCTTATCAACCAGCCGAAAGTCATCTTAGCCGATGAGCCTACAGGCAACTTAGATCAAAGAAATACACATGAAATTCTCGATCTATTCTCAGATATCCACCAAAAGGGAACGACCATAGTGATGGTGACGCATGACCCGATGGTGGCCGAGAGGGCTACTCGGGCTATCAATATGAACAAGAGTTTTTGCGTAGTTTAACGCATATTTATCAATCAAACTTATGGTTCTATGATTACTATAAATATACCGTGATTCGTCTGAGGTGATGTATGCAGGGGATTGGTTTTACGGAAGCACTCTATTTAATTGCAATGTTTGGCTCAGCAGTATGGGTTTTTTTGATGCTGCTCGATATGATATCAATAGATATCTTGCTGTTCTGATTGTCTTGCTTGTGCTGTACCCACTTGGTTTTATTGCCTATGCAATCATATCAAGGCTTATGAGGCTCAAGCATGGTAATCAATAAGCCTAGAGCCAATCCCGGTATAAAAAGGCTGATGATGCCTAGTTTCTAGGCATCATCAGCGAAAAGAAAAAGCTATTTATCCGAGCAGGTTACCGGTCATCTGCAGTGCCTTATCAAACGCGTCCATAAAAGGCTCCGGGTCGACCAGGTACTTGAAATCCTCCGGATTGCTGGTAATCGAGGTATAAAGCGGCACGGCTTCGGTCAGACCGAACGACGGCACTTCATTTGCCTTAGCCCACTTCGGCGTCGTATCGGTTTCGTAATTGGGGTTTTTCTCCCAGCTGAAATTATCTAGATAGCTGAGCTTGGTTTTTTTGCTAAATCTTAGATATCCCTAGGATCTTCAACGGTTGTGATCGGCTTAAGCTAGCGTTAGAATTGGCTCAAGCAGGACCGGCATTACAAGCGAAAAGAACGTTTACAATTTGCGGTGACCGAAAATTGATTAAAAATAAAACATTTCTGTTCCTACTAACAACAATTATTTTTGTTCTCTCGTTTCTTACAGCTTTGGCACCATTAGGAATACCTCTAGTTCTTACAATGCTTGGCGTATTAGCCGCTATAGCATTAGAACGCTTGATAAATCTGACAACAAAACTGTTAAGCTAGGTAATGCTGTTATGATAATATTCATAGTCTTGATCGTGGTAATTACTACCATGAATAAAATGTTTCAGCCGGTGAGAGTTGAGAGATTAAGCCCCTAAACTTCTGTAAAAAGGGCTAAGTTGAAAAGCAAGCCATCGTTCCTCAAAATTAGGAAGTGACCAAACAACCTAAGGAGGAATTTTGATGGCTCAAGAAAAGCGTATGAGTAGTGGCGGTATTTTGCAAGACGCATTGATAAATGACAAGGATTTCTTGCGCTCGCTCATAGAAAGGTTTTTACAATCGCATCTGGAAGAAGAGATAACAGATTTCTTGGCTGCCGATCCATATGAGCGCTGTGACGAGCGCAACGGCTACAAACCAAGAACGCTGCATACGAGAGTCGGCGATATCACCTTGGCCGTGCCCCAGGATCGAGAGGGCAACTTCTCAACAAAGCTCTTCGAGCGATACCAGCGAAGTGAGAAAGCATTGGTGCTCTCAATTATTGAGATGTATGTGCAAGGGGTCTCGACTCGAAACGTGACCAAGATTGCCGAAGAACTCTGCGGGAGTGCGGTATCAAAAAGCCAGGTGTCGCGCCTTTGCGGCCAGCTTGATCAAGATTTGCTTGCATTTCGTATGCGCCCATTAGATGCGTACCCGCATCTTCTAATCGATGCCAGATACGAGAAGGTACGCACACCCCGCGGGGTGGTAAGTCAAAGCGTTTTAATCGTCGCCGGTATAAACGATGACGGGTTTCGAAAGATTCTAGCTGTCGAGATCGCCAACGCCGAGAGCGAGACCAGTTGGCGTGAACTCTTCCGCTCACTCTCTGAACGAGGCTTAACCGGCGTTGAGTTTGTGGTAAGCAACGAACACAAAGGTCTCGTCAAAGCGGCTGAGAAACAATTCGTCGGCGCTATTTGGCAGCGGTGTCAGTGTCACTTTATGCGCTAAAGTTGCAAGAAGTGACAGAGCAGGCTTAAGAGCCGAGATGCGCATGGTCTTTGAGAGCCCAGACGGTAAGCGGGCACGCGAAGTCTTAAGCGAGATAATGCAGCGTTATGAGAAACGCTATCCGGCCGTAACAACAATGCTTGAAGAGGCGGCTGACGATATTCTGGCGTGCTTCTCTCTACCGGAGAAACATAGAAAACGCATGAGAACTACCAATATGCTTGAGCGCTTCAACCAGGAGATCAAGCGCAGGACCAAGGTTGTGCGGATCTTTCCGAATGAGACGGCGGCAGTAAGATTGATTACTGCGCTTGCGGCAGAGCAAACTGACGAATGGCTCTCAAGTCGGAAGTACTTGGATATGTCGGTGAGAACCAAGACGAAGACCGAGGCAAAACTGGAGGTAAAGCTAGTGCCCGTGTAAGGGCACTAGCTGGGGAACGAATTTACAGAAAAAGTGGGACTTGATCGCCGCTCGTCAATCCTACTATACTTTGCTTTCTCTTAGCATGATAATGATCTGTTTCTTCAAAGACGTTTTCCTTTCATGCCCATGTATGCCCATGGTCAATTTTGGCCTAATTTCTCATGGCGAAAGCTATCGGGGATTTAAGAGGGCAGGGCATATCTATACCACACCTCTAGAAAGCTCGTCTTCGTTGCACAAACCAAAGCTACATCATAGTTAGCTGGTTCACTTTCACGAGGTTACTGCTTGCCCTTATAGTTCCAAAGATTGAAATAACAATCATAATTATTAGAGAATATTATTCAAAGCTATTTAGCAAATCGCAAATACTGTAAAATAAAGGTTGGCTATATGGATAACCGATCGACCATTTATGCTTTACAAAGTTTTTCGGAGTAAAATGCATGCATGAAGTCCGTAATAAACTAGTTGCAGAACAAACAATTATCCTTGTTCTGCTGATGTATCGTGTTGTAACCCTCGTTTATGCGGCAATACTGGGCTTAACTGGATTGGGCTATCTGTCACTGCCGCTGTTTGCAGCAGTCATGGTATATACCGTGCTAATTATTGCGTTCAGGACACAAGTAGTGAGACTGCTGCTCAAATATCCATTACTAATGCTCGTTGATGTAGCCTTGATGATGGTACTTGAACTAAGTTCGGGCGCTTATAAAAACCCTTACTCTCTTTATACATTTAGCCCGCTGCTCATCGGTGGTTATCTTTTTCGGTACTCTGGCGCTTTTATTATTGGAAGTATCCAAAACATCCTGATTACTATAGCCGATTGGATGCTAGGGTATAGCCCTTTGCAATTCGAAATACGCGGTCAGTCCATAATGATATATATTTTCACATACTACGTTACCGCATATGGTATGGCATACCTCTCTGAACTGACTTCAGACTTAGAAGCGGTCAACAAAACTAAGGCAAATGTTCAAGCCGATTGGATTGAAACAAGGAAACTTCTGGAAGCATCACTGCAAAAATTCAACTTATCACAGCGTGAGTCTCAAGTCTTAATGCTATTATTCGACGGACTAACCTACGAGCAAATTGCATCTGAACTTGATGTTACTAACAACACGATCAAGACCTATGTTAAGAGAGTGTATGAGAAGCTACAGGTATCAACAAAACAAGAGGCGCTCAGCACGGCGATGAGGTTAAATGGTGAAGTTGGCTAGAGGGCAACGAGGTATTTTTAACGCGTTAATTATACGGTGGCTTGCGCTACTTACAGCTGCGCTTTTGTACCTTTTCAATACGTACAAAGGTTCACTTCTTGTATTAGCAGCCGCATTCATTTACTGTTCGCTTCTCACTTATTATTGGCGCCAAATAAATAAGGCCGTTCAGCGAACACCATGGTTGGTGTTTATTGACCTTACTATGGCGACCGCCTTAGTTTGGCTTACTAATGCCCACTGGACGAGCCCATATTACTTATATGTGTTATCCTGTATCCTAACGAGCTCATTGGCGCTAGGTCTGCGATATGGGCTGCTCTCGGCTCTGTATGTCAGTATTTTATATACCGCTTATATAGTGCCAAATGGGCATCTGATGTCTGAAATCATTAATGACCAAACGTTCGATCTTCTTGCTTCAAGCTATATTGGGTTTTTCTTAATAGCATTCTTCTTTGGCTATCCTGCCCATATAATTCAACAAATCGATAATGCTAAGAACGACATAACTCAGGTCGATAAAAAGCTCGAAGCAGCACAACAGATTATAGCCGCTGCGCCCCTGGATCAAACACAACTTTCAGCGCGAGAACAGCAGGTACTCTCTTGCTTAGCACAGGGAAGAACCAACGCCCAGATTGCCAGCGATCTCTTTATCTCGGAGGCTACCGTCAAGAACCACCTCTACCGCATCTATAAGAAGCTCGGTATAAAATCAAGGGATGATGTCATAAAACATTTCCACAGCATGCAGGTTGAAACACCGGTTGAATCATAGAGGATTATTTTCTGCCTACAATAAGCAAACCTTGGCCAGCATAAGAAAGCTGCTCTGGAGAAGTATTGAAACCGGCTCTCTCAAGTAATTGCCGTTGTTCGCCAGGTATGAAGAAGGAGAGGTCTCCGCCCTTAGCATTATCCTGAATTTTCGAGCTGTAATAAAACATTCGCAAAGTTGGCAATACGAGCCTTGCAGCTCTTACCAGGGTTATTATCCGCCCGAATCGTTCGCGCTCGTGTCGCAGATGAGCTTTATAAACAGCCAGCGAGCTAAAATCCTTACCGGGGTTACTTATAACGATTTTGCCGCCCGGTTTTAGGATTCTGTAGAATTCTTGGATCAAAAAAGGCCGTCTGCCGGGGGATAATATATGAATAATAAAATTGCAGACGATTGCATCAACGTAATTATCAGTAAATGGAAGAGGCTCGTTTAGGTCGTGTAAGATGAAGTCTGCATCCGGGACCTTGTTTCGGCAGATAACTAATGCAGCCTCAACATTATCGATCCCTATTACATTAGAACAATGCCGTCCTAACTTGCAACTTAAATTGCCGGTTCCGCAGCCAGCATCAAGCACACGCCCGTCTTTCTGCAATCCGCAATATTCTGCGATCGTGTCGAGGTGGACTTGATATGGATAAACCATGTTCAAGACATCGTATGCTTTAAAATAGTTCTGCCAGAAACTGCTCGTCAATTTCATTGGTAAATTCCTCCACTAGATATTATACATATTTCGACAGAGACATATACCTTATAGCCCAAGCCATCGCACAGCAGTCGTTGATGCAAACTGAGGAATTTTCACATATTTCTTGAACCGATATCGCTAAATCATGTAACGTATTAACAGAATCGCTTAGCGAAGGAGAGAATATGCACAATTACAATGAGATGGTTCAGCGCAATAGAGGGCTTATTATCCCCGAACACCAAGAACGGTTGCGAGATTTGAAGGTTGCTATAGCGGGTGTTGGCGGTGTTGGCGGAATTACAGCTGAGCGGCTCGTCCGGTTAGGCATAGGCACATTACATATCGCTGACCCCGAACTTTTTGAAATCGGCAATGCAAATAGGCAGCTTCTGGCAAATCAGCAGACCATAGGGCAGAATAAGGCTCTAATGTTTGAGTCTGAATTACTGAAGATTAACCCGCATCTGAATCTAAAAGTCTGGGAAGAAGGCATCTCCGAGCAAAATGTCGGCGAATTCCTCAACGGTGCGGATATTGTAATCGATGCCATAGAATACAATCGGCCAGATCTATCGGTTATGCTGAATAAAGCCTCGAGAGAGGCAGGTAAGACCGTACTTATTGCTTTCGCGATAGGCTTTGGCGCAACCATGTTCGCATTCAACGCAAACGGTATCAAGTTCGAGGATTATATAGGCCTCCCGGCAAACGCATCTCCTGAAGAAGTTGAGGACTATATCATACCGCTTGATAGGTTCTGTCCTGAGGTTCCCAAATACGTAGAGATGAATATCATTGAAAAAGTGGTTCGCAGGGAGATGCATATTCCTACATCGAGCCTTGGATGTTTAGCAGCAGCATCGCTTCTCGTTGCGGGTGTTATCATGTTTATTATCGATAATAAACGAATCCCCGTGGCTCCCAAATACTTGGCGGTCGATTTCTATAATATGTTCTAGGTTATTTTTTCCGCTTAACTATATACTCGGGGTTAAATAGCCGAAGATCTTCCGGAATATCGGAAAAAATGCTGTTTATATCTTTGATTTCATCAATGCCATCATTTAGCCAATAATAGTGCTCGGGATCCTTTTCGGACAAATAGGCGTCAAATTCATCCATGACCATTAACGTGGGGAAACACATATGGCCTTGATAATCCTGACCAGGGCCAATAATGTCGAATTTATATTTCTGCGCCCTCAGAGCTCTTAAAAAGGGAATATATGTCGTCGTGTACCAGTATTTGAATCCGTAACGCTTAAAGAATTGGTACTGCAGCTTATAAAGCATGCGCGCGACATCACGGCGCTTGCCTCCCGCTTCGGGAGCTACGATGAGCCTTGATGATTCTGCACTTCTTGGCATGCGGTCCGTATCCGGCGCACGGGGGTGCACCAGATCTTCAAAGACGTTATCTACCTGTAAGCCATGTTTACCGGGACTAATGATCCTGGCATAACCGATAATATCTTCCGTATCTTGATCAAACACTCCGAAATGTGTTGAGTGCTCATCATATTTGTCATATTCATACTCACCGTCGGTTTCCGTCTCATCGACGTACTTAAATCGCTCTACCCAATACTTGTATCTAAATCGGCGAAGCAAATCCAGTTCAGTCGGATTGTCGGGGTCGAGCAGCTTGCCGATAACCCCACGCTCTGTAAACGTGGGGAATTGATTCTTAATAAACGCTCTCAAGTTTGAAAAACTTTGCGGTCTTACTAATGCCATTACCTTAGTCCAAATTCAGTTCTCTGCTTGTATGCTTTACAAACGGTAATATACCATAGTATTCCACATTTTTCCAACTTTGCGGATGATTGCTCCTTAAAACAATATTGCTTACCGCTTTAACCTCGGCAATCATTAGCAATAAGCGCTAAAGTATACAACACCCGTGCCGATACCTTATGTATCGTAATTTTGCCAATGGCATATCAGGAGCTATTATGTTAAGAGAATTTGCAGAAAATAATGGGGAGACGTTCCGGCGTGTTGTAATCGCTATACCCACAACGCTTATCCTCGCATATCTGGTTCTTATGTTTAGTTTGCAGACAGGCAACAGGGTTAACGATGCTGTATTGAGGTTGCCTGTTGTTCTATCAGTTCTTTATGCTTTTGTTGGCTCTTCCTGGGCCGTTAAGCATAGCAAAGCATACAAAAGACTCTGGCGTTTAGTGTCGATAAGCATGCTGTTATGGTTTGCGGGCGAGGCTACGTATGCAAGTTACGTGTTTCGCTTGGGCGTTACTAATGTTCCATCCCCATCCCTCGCCGATATATTTTCTATAGCTTATGCGCCATTAATACTTGGAATAATGGTGAGCTTGGGTCGAATACACCCACCGTTTGATATGGAGAAGAAGCAATTCCTTATCGGTGTGTTTATGACCGGTTTTGCGCTGCTTCTTGTCGCTTATAAATTTGTTATTGCGCCAGCTTGGTACTCGGATGAGATGAGCTTGATTCAACGAATATTTTTTATTGCCACTTATCCGCTAACGGATTGTATCGTTCTAATATCGCTGCTATCTGCGTCATACAAGCTTCGCGATACCAAAATTGAGGGTTGGCTTGTTCTCTTTATTAGCGCATTTGTCTGGGCGCTAGTCGGTGATATCGTATACTATACGAACGGGCTTGAAAAAGAGCCGTTTACGTTCCTACCGTTTATTATGATGGCTTTCTTTATCGCTTTGTCTGCTATTGATGAAGTTAGCGGTGTCCTTCTAGGAACTATAGATCGCTCAAAAATAAAACTAAGCGGATTCGTTCCGGAAATCGGAATACGTATTTACAGTACTTGGCGGACGCTTTTTATCCCAATGATGACAGTTGTCATTGTCCTGGCGGTCTGGGTGTATAATTCCTACGTTGGCAGACCGGGCGAGGTCCCTGTGCTTGGTATGATTTCAGCGATAACTTTAATGCTCTTAGTATACAGGAATCATTTGCTCCTCTCGGATAATGCAGCGTTGCAGGCAAAAGCGCTCCGCGATAACACCACAGGACTTAATAATCACAGATATTTCCAAGAAGCGCTTGATAAAACAATGCTTAAAGCCCAAAAAGCAAAGAGAGACTTATCGTTAGTAATGGTGGATATCGATAACTTTGCAACTGTTAATAATATGTACGGGCACATATTTGGCGATAAAGTTCTTGCCGCAATCGGTAAGGCTATCTTGTCGAAACTTCGTGAAGCCGATGAGGCATGCAGGCTTAGCGGTGATGAATTTGCGATAATTCTACCGAGAACGAATGCAGAAAAAGCACTAAAGATAGCCGAAGGAACAAAAGCAGCTATCGGCCTGCGCCTCGAAGAAGAATTCCCGGATGCGGATATCAGCGTGACCGTCGGCGTAAGCGCGTACCCGACACTCGCGAAAGATAAAGATGAGCTGTTGCATACGGCGGATGGCACCTTGTACTGGGGCAAAATAACCGGTAAAAACCAAGCCTTACTATATGATGCCAACGTAGTAGAAGCACTCAGTGCAGATGAACGTGCCAGCCGAGCTGAGAACGCGGCGCTCATCGATATGATTCGAAGCCTAGCGCGAGCGGTCGATGCGCGAGATCCGTATACGAGACAGCACTCGAAACGAGTAAGCGCTTTTGCAGTAAAACTGGCAAGGTATATCGATCTCGATCCTGAAGTTGTGAGTCGAATCGAGATAGCCGGTATGCTCCATGACATCGGAAAAATCGGTGTTCCCGACCAGATCCTTAACAAACCCGGCAGGCTTACCGACGAAGAAATGGAGATCATTAAGAATCATCCTGGGTTAAGTGCTCAGATATTAGAGTCAACTCGACTAAAAGAGATCATACCGATGGTAAATTCTCATCACGAGCGCTGGGATGGCAAAGGCTATCCAAGTGGGTTGAAAGGTGAAAATATTCCGTTCGAAGCCAGAATTCTTGCCCTGGCCGATACGTTCGATGCAATGACATCAGACAGGCCGTACAGGAAAGGTCTAACCGTAGAAGAAGCGCTAGCAGAAATTGAGCGGTGTGCCGGCTCGCAGTTCGATGCGAAGCTCACCGCCAAGTTCATAGAAGTTTTCAGCGGTAAACAAGTGCAAAGCGATTTAGCTACCATCGACGAGGAAATCACTGAAGACGAGTTTGAATTGCTATCTATCTCGGCTTAACGATAGCTATTAAAGCTAAATACCGGTGAAAAAGCAACGGCTGTTATGAACCATAACAGCCGTTGCTTTTATTTTGGTGATTGCGTAAAGACGATTGTCGTTATTTAGAAATGCACCCCCAAAAGACCATTCTTAGAACCAAGAATTGTGGGTATACACCGGGCATAGATGATAATCCATCCTATGTAGGAAGGAGAGTTGTAGATGCAAAACATGAACCCGAGTATGCCCCAAATGAACGAGGGATGTGTCTTAACCTGCACTGTTACCGAATGCACATTTAATCAGAGTGAGGCGTGCCATGCACCGAATATTAATGTAGGTCAGACTCATCCGGCGTGCGATACGTTTACGACATCAGATGTTCAACCGGTCGATCAGGGTATGCCTGATATTGCCGTATGCAATGTATCCGTATGCGAATTCAACCAGAGCAACGATTGCAAAGCGCCGGGGATTACTGTCGCTCACCACAGTAATCACGCGGATTGCCTTACCTTCCGCAACTCTATGTAACCGCCAGATTAGCGCAATGGCAGCGAAGGGGTGGCCATGCCACCTCTTTTTTTGTTGTTTACACAAGGCCTTTTTCGGCTATGAACGTAACATGCAAGAGTTTTCTAACATTACCGATTCGTGTAAAATCAAATATGTCATCATCGTAACGGCAAGCCCTCAAGGAAGCGGGTAGATATGGATACTACCGCCATTGCCATCATCGCAATCTTTTCGTTTTATATCGCATACCTGATTGTGAAATCGATTATCGATAAACTCTATTCGGAAGCGCTGATCGCCATGGGGGTCGCGGTGCTTTCCGCACAAATCTTCGTCGTTGCATACTTCGCCGGGCAGTTCTTACGGCTCAGGATGCATAAAAACCTTAACATTACCTTGGAATCCATCGGCCTTGTACTGCTCGCGGTTTCTTTGGCGCTGCTCATCGGCGCCTTTGTATCTAAGCGTAAAATGACGAGCTTAGTCTCGCTTTGGGGAAGCACGCAGCTCTTTATGACGCAGGGAGTGTATGGGGTTATTCGCCACCCGATACACTTGGGAGGAATCTTGGCCTCGCTGGGCATCGCTCTGCTCATGGCAAATGCCGTTATTATAATGCTTGGGATAATTGCGAGCGCTGCGTTTTTCGCGGCATCGAGTGAGGAAGACCGGCAAGCCCAGGAAAAGATCGGCTACGAATATGATGTTTATATGGAAGAAGTTCCAGCGTTTAACCTGGTAACCGGTATCTCTCGTGCACGTAAAACCGCTAAAATGTAATTGTCCGGGGCTCGAAAAACCTCCAAGATGTAAACCATGGCCAATGACCCGCAGGCAAGTTTTGCGTCTATTAAAACCTCAGCAAGCCGTCGGCATTCTACTAACCGCACGTTGATAGATATAACGACGCCGGTTTTGGGAATAAGCTATGCGACTTTATAACAGTCTGGAGTGAACGCGATGCCGGTAATGCTTAACCCGGATACGGATGCACTAATAATTATAGACCCGCAAATTTGTTTTATGCCGGGCGGCGTGCTGGCCGTATCCCATGGCGACGAGATTTTCGATATTATTAATCCGCTGAGCAAGAGATTTAAATTGGTTGCGGCGTCTGCCGATTGGCATCCGCCGGACCATATATCGTTTCAAGAACGGGGCGGGCCGTGGCCGCCGCACTGCTTGCAAATGCAACCGGATGCTAATTTTTCGCCGCGATTCGACCAGTCGAATGTGAGCCTGATTGTACGCAAAGGCTACAACCCGGATAAAGAGCAATACACCGCGTTTGATGAAACGAGCCGGTTCGGCGATATGCTAAAAGCGCGCGGCATATCGCGCATATTTGTAGGCGGGGTTGCAACGGACTATTGCGTACATGATTCCGTGCTTGGAGCACGTGCTGAAGGGCTCGATGTGTCTGTGCTTACCGACGCGATACGCGGCATCGATGTCAAACCGGGTGATGTTGATCGGGCGCTCGATGATATGAAGGCGCACGGCGCTCGACTGATTACATCGAAGGATATTGCCGCAGAAGCGGTGGCGTGATATTTCCGCACGTAGTATAGTAACTACAGCAAGCGGTATAGTAACGTCGCGCATGCCAGTCGCATGCGCTCTTTTTTAGGTTCTAGGTATTTGCAATGAGAATTGATATTATTACGATTTTCCCGACGCTGTTTGACGGGTTTTTAACAGAGAGCATGATACGCATCGGGCGCGAGCGGGGTTTGGTCGATATCAATGTCCACGACCTTCGCACGTGGACATACGATAGGCACCGCCAAGTCGACGACATACCGTATGGCGGCGGATCGGGCATGGTCATGAAACCCGACACATTTTTTCGCGCCGTTACCGGTATAGGCGGCACGGAAAACCTTGAGGAGATACGTACGAATAGCCGGATCGTGTTGTTTACACCGCGCGGTAAAATACTTCATCAAAACATGGTTGAGGAATTTTCACGCGAGCGGCGTATAATTATGCTGTGCGGTCGCTATGAAGGAATCGACGAGCGGGTACATACCGAGATTGCAACGGATGAGATCTCGCTCGGTGATTTCGTGCTCTCGGGCGGCGAGGTGCCCGCGATGGCACTTACCGAAGCGGTCGTACGGCTTATTCCCGGCGTTCTCGGGGCGGAAGAGTCGCTTGCCGAGGAAAGCTTTACCGAAGGGCTTCTGGAATACCCGCAGTATACCAGGCCTCAGGAGTTTATGGGGTTGAGCGTGCCCGATGTTTTGTTATCCGGTCATCATGCTGAGATCGCCAAGTGGCGCCGGAAAGAGCGCCTGAAGGCGACGCTGATAAGAAGACCCGACTTGTTAGAGAAAGCGCATTTGAGCGAGCAGGATAAAAAGCTGTTCGACGAGATAAAAGGGGAACTCGATAACGTCCGTTAACCGTATGAATGACAGGTCGGAGCCCTGTGTGCTGATAACGTAGATTGTCAAAAAGCACATACGCGGTATTTACTGGTGTTAAGTTTCCAGTAAACGGTTGATATCGCAGGTCAGTTTCGCTATAATCTGAATGTTATGCCGAAAAGGAGGATATAATGGATCGCATAGAGAGCATTGAAAGAGCACAATTACGGGACGATGTCCCGCAATTCGGTCCTGGGGATACCGTAAAGGTTCACTACAAAGTCGTCGAGGCTGGTCGTGAAAGAACCCAGGTATTCCAGGGCGTTGTTATCAAGAGGCAAAACGGTGGCATCAGGGAAACGTTTACCGTCCGCAAGATCTCGTTTGGTGTTGGGGTCGAGAGAACCTTCCCGGTTCATTCGCCGAAGATCGTAAAGCTCGAAGTCTTAACACGCGGTAAAGTTCGCAGGGCAAAACTATATTACCTGAGAGAGAAAATCGGAAAACAAGCTCGCATTAAAGAGAAAAGATATTAGAGTCGCACCAAGGGCCAAATGTTGCATTATTGTATGAAAAATCATTTCGCAGAAAAGAGCGATAACATGTCCGATAGTAATGAGCGAATCGAAACGTACTCGGAGCCGGTTTTAGCGGGCGCTTCAGCACCAGAGGATATGCAAAAGGACACAGTCAAACCAAAAGGCAAGGATTCATTTATAACATTTATGAAGGAATTGCCCGCGTTAATCATAACTGCCGTCGTTATCGCTTTTGTTGTAAAATGGCTTATCGTGCAGCCTTTTTACATCCCATCGCAATCAATGGAGCCGACTCTTGTTCCCGGCGATCAAGTGCTGGTAAGCAAGTTTATTTACCGGTTTGTCAGCCCGGAACCGGGCAACATTATCGTATTTATCCCACCGAACAATGAGAACGTTGATTTTATCAAGAGAATTGTTGCCGTCGGCGGTGACACAGTGCAGGTGAAAGAAGGCCTGGTGTTTGTTAACGGCAAGCAGCTCCAGATGGATTACCGGACGGAACCGGGCGACTATAGCAATTTTGGACCAAAGCGAATCCCCGAGGATTTTGTATTTGTTATGGGGGACAACCGGTCGAACTCGATGGACAGCCGTGTGTTTGGGCCGGTTCCTAAGAAGAATATTCTTGGTAGGGCATTCATGATCCATTGGCCGCTTAGCCATACGAGATTGCTTAATCAGTAATAAGTGGTGCGCGACGAAAGGCACGAGCGGCTAGCCAAAATCCGAAGTGAAAAGCGAGCGGTTATACCATATGGATTTATCGCATATGACTATCGCAGAGATAAAAGGTTTGCTCGATACGCTATCAACAAAACAGCGTATCGAGCTTTTTTCTGCCCTTGAACGGGATAACCGTACAGGCGTTCGCAACCTCGCGGCTTCATGCAAGGCGCAGCTGGCGCGCGAAGAAGCGGAAATCGACCGGCTCGCCCTGATGCTTAAATACGAATCTAAGTTGATTGCACAGGGCTTTAACCTGGTCGCCGGCGTTGATGAGGTGGGAAGGGGGGCGCTCGCCGGGCCTATCGTCGCAGCTGCGGTTATTCTGCCGCACGGATGCCGGCTTCGCGGAGTGCGCGACAGTAAAACACTTACCCCCGAGCGGCGTGAAAAACTCTACGGGGACATTACTGCGGAGGCAGTGGCCTGGAATGTAGCGCGTGTCGAGAACACAGACATCGATAGTTTTGGTATTCAGTGGGCCAATATGAAAGTGCTCGAACTGGCGGTTCGCGGGCTCAACCCTGCGCCCGACTACGTTTTATCTGATGCGTTTACCATACGAACGCTGGAGATCCCGCATGTGGCGATCATCAAAGGTGATGCATCGTCGCTCTCGATCGCCGCGGCGTCCATTGTGGCCAAAGTCACGCGCGACCGGCTTATGTGCGACCTGCACGACGAGTATCCGCAGTACGGTTTTGCAACTCATAAAGGCTACGGTACGCCGCTGCACCTCACAACGCTTGGGCAGTATGGGCCCACCGATCTGCACCGGCGATGCTTCTCGCCGGTAGCCGAGTATGAACAGCTCACGTTCTAAGCATTTATTAGGGGCGATTATATTCTACGCAATACTGTTTTCGAGTAACTGCATGTATGAGCAGCCTTAATGCTTAGGCTACATTTCACGTGCCGGTCACGCAATTCTCGCTCTTTACGAGGTCGATTAATGCCCTGTTTGCGCGACCTCAGTTGGTTGATATAATTTATATGGATATACGACTCCATCTATTCACATGAACTGAGTTATGACAGAAGAAATCAAGCGCACCGACAATGGCGAAATCGCTAAACAAGAGCAAAGCGTCGAGCATACGAAAACGCTCTATAAGGGCATTGAATTCGCGCACCCGAGCGAGGCGCAGTGCGCCAGAATTCTCGATTTCTACGATTTGAGCTGGCAATACGAGCCAAAGACGTTTCCAATAGAATGGGATAAAGAAGGAAACGTAACCCAAAGCTTCTCCCCGGATTTCTACCTGCCGGATTTAGATCTTTACATCGAGCTCACGACCATGAGCCAAAAGCTTGTCACCAAGAAGAACCGCAAAGTAAGGATGCTTAAGGAGATCTACCCCGACGTCAACATAAAAATCTTCTACCAGAAGGATTTTAAGAACCTGTTGGTGAAGTATGGATTGCCGCGTTAACGGCTGTTTTTATCTGCTGCTAAATGGGCATATTCAATAATAGCAGCTCTACTGCTGGAGAATCTATGCTAAACGGCGACATCGATAAAGTTTTAATCACCGAGGCAGAGATACGTTTCAAGGTCTGCGAGCTCGGGCAAGCCATATCAAAAGAATACGAAAATAAGGACCTCATACTAATAAGTGTCCTGAGGGGCGGTTTTATCTTTGTTGCCGACCTTATTCGCACGCTCTCTATACCGGTTACTATTGATTTCATGGCGATTTCAAGCTACGGTCCGTCAACCGACACATCGGGTGTTGTGCAGGTTATAAAAGATCTTGAGGAAAATATCGCCGGCAAAGACGTCCTGATCGTCGAGGATATCATCGACACCGGCTTGACGCTCAATTACCTTATTAAAAGTCTGAAAGCACGTGGGCCCGCCAGCCTTCAGATTTGCACGCTGCTCGACAAGTCGGCCCGGCGTATCGTTTACACGTTGCCGATCAAATATAAGGGTTTTGACGTACCCGATGTATTCGTAGTAGGATACGGACTGGATTATCGGCAGCAGTATCGTAATTTGCCCTACGTCGGCATATTACGAAAGTCGGTTTACGAGCTAGATACATAGATAGTTACATGGTAAAAAGCACTTTGATGCCGCATCGGGCTAATTGCGCGCTGCAATACCTTGTGATATTATATGTCTGAACTGAGTATGGGAATTTGGTGAGTGGGTTTTATGCCCACTCATTTAATTATGAGGGTGCGCTGAATGAATCGCGATCCGAGAGCAGACAAAGTAGAGGAGCTCTTAGAACCAATCGTCGAGCGTGAGGGTCTAGAGCTGGTAGATGTAGAACTCAAGCGCGAGCCCGTAGGGCTCGTTCTTCGTGTATTGCTTGACACAAAAGAGAGCGGAGTAAGCCTGGATAAGGTGGCTGAAGTAAGCCGGCTCATCGAGCCCGCTCTTGATGAAGCGGATTTGATCGCACAAAAGTACATGCTGGAGGTCTCAAGCCCCGGCATTGAGAGACCTTTACGCAAACCCGCTCATTTTCAACGGTTTGTCGGTTCAAAGGTGTTTGTTAAGACAGTACACCCGATCGGCAAAAGGAAACAGTTTAAAGGACAGCTGGTCGAGGCCGGTGATAACAGTTTCGTTGTTGAAATTGATGGAGAGCGTTTCGAGATTCCATACGATGACGTATCGAAGGCACGCCTTCAAGTCGATATTAAGTTTTAGCAAAACAGTATGTTTTGCATGAAAGGGGCTATTTAAGTGAACGGAGAGTTGATTGAAGCTCTAAAGCAACTTGAACGCGAAAAGCAAATTGATCCCCATACGGTGCTTGAGGCGCTCAAGTCTGCCCTAGCCTCAGCATATAAACGCAATTACAGCAGCAATTACGATGTGCGCGTGGATATCGACCAGCAAACTGGTCAGATCCATGTCTTTTCACAGGAATGGGTCGAGCGCGACGGTGAAGAACCCGAGCTCATCGAAGAAGAAATCACACCTGAGAACTTCGGACGAATTGCGGCGCAAACGGCGAAGCAGGTTATCCTACAGCGAATCCGTGAGGCCGAGCGTGAGAAGATGTACCAGGAGTACATCGACCGTGAAGGCGATATCGTAACCGGAATCGTCGAGCAAAGCGATCAGCGTTATACGCTCGTAAACCTCGGCAGGGTCGAGGCTCTTTTGCCTCCTACCGAACAGGTTCCAACCGAGCGTTACGACCACGGCATGCGCTTGAAAACGTATATTGTTGAGGTGCGGCGGACGACGAAAGAGCCGCAAATCATTGTTTCGAGAACGCATCCAAGTTTGCTGAGAAGGCTGTTTGAGCTCGAAGTGCCCGAGATTTACGAGGGCTATGTTGAGATCAAATCGGTCGCACGCGAGCCGGGTTTCCGCTCGAAGATCGCGGTTTCATCGCGCGATCCGGGAATCGATCCGGTCGGCGCATGCGTAGGGCCGAAAGGCTCAAGAGTGCGCATGGTCGTAAGCGAGCTTCGCGGTGAGAAAATCGACGTCGTTGAGTGGAGCGAAGACCCGGCAAGGTTCGTGGCAAATGCGCTCAGTCCGGCGAAGGTAAAAGAAGTCAAGGTAAACGAGGACGAGCATACGGCTCTCGTTGTCGTACCGGACGGCCAACTCTCGCTTGCGATCGGTAAAGAAGGCCAGAACGCACGCCTTGCGGCAAAGCTTACGGGCTGGAGAATCGATATTAAGAGCGAGACTCAGGCAAAAGACGAGAGCGAAAGAACCGCCATTTTTGAGGCGGCGGATGACGCTGAGATTCCGGTTAGCGAGCCGCAAGACCTCGAGGAAAGCATTATCGAGGTCAGCGTAACCGAAGACGATGGTATGTGCTGCGCAGTAAAATCGTCGGGTGAGCGTTGTTCAAACAAGGCAAAACCCGGTAGCAAGTACTGCGGCGTTCATAAGAAGCTTGAGGAAGGCGAGGAGTAGATTCCTTGGTAAAACCAAAGAAGATTCCTCAAAGAACGTGTATCGGCTGCCGCGAGGTTAAGCCGAAAAAAACGTTAATACGGATTGTGAGAACGCCCGAACTACGGATAATCGTTGACCCGACAGGAAAAGCGAACGGGCGTGGAGCATATATATGCCCGAGACAAGAATGTCTTGAGGCTGCAATTAAGAGCAAAAGGCTGGCCAATGCGCTTGAAGTCGATATAAGCGGGGCCGATCTAAAAAGAATAGAGGAAGAGCTGGAAGTATACATCCAAGCTTCCAGTGATCAGAAATAAGGTGGTGATAGGATGAGAGTTTATGAGCTGGCGAAACAAATGGGAATTTCCAGCGCAGAACTGATGGATAAGCTCAAAAAGCAAGGCATCGAAGTCAAGAGTCACTCGTCCACTGTAGATGCAGAGACGATAGCAAAACTCGACGGTGCCCAAACTGAGACTGCAAAAAGTGCCAGTTCGTCACCACGCGCACCAAAAGTGAAGGATCCAGTAGTACAAGAAACGACTGCCAGCAAAGCAGAGAAACCTAAAGCAGTAAAACCGTCTGCAACTGAGGCGAAACCTGCTGCGATTAAACAACCGGCGGCTGGAACAAAGCCGGTAGCTCAGAGTGAAGGCAAAACAGCAGGCAAAGCGCCTGTCGGCCAGGTAAAACAACCTGGTGAGCAAGCTGCAACAACAACGCAACCACAGCAAGAGCAACGCGGCGAGCAGGCCAAACAGCAGCCAAAACCGGCCGATCAGCAATCGAGACAGTCGGCTCAACCGCCAAGAACCGACGAGGAAACGGCTGTTGTTGTTGAAGAAACACCAGCTGCCGCACCTGTGAAAATACTTAACGTACCGCAAGCCGCTACGGTTAAGGAATTTGCGGTGCTCATCGGCAAGGAGCCGAACGACTTAATCAAAATGTTGTTGAAGCTCGGAGAGCTCGTAACAATTAACCAATCACTGAGCCAAGAAGCGATCGAAGTTATCGCTGAAGAGCTCGGTTATAAAGTTAATATCGTGAATCCTGAAGAAATAAGTGACGAAGAGGAAGAGGTCGAAGAGGATCTCGATACCCTGACACCGAGGCCTCCTGTTGTTACCGTTATGGGTCACGTCGACCACGGTAAGACATCGCTTCTTGATGCGATCAGGAAAACCGACGTCACTTCGGGTGAGGCAGGCGGCATTACGCAGCATATAGGTGCATACCAGGTAATCCATGATAACAAAAAGATTACATTTATCGATACCCCGGGTCACGAGGCGTTTACCGCCATGCGTGCGCGCGGTGCAAACGTTACCGATATTGTCGTATTGGTCGTTGCTGCTGATGACGGTGTCATGCCGCAGACGGTTGAGGCTATCAACCACTCCAAAGCGGCCGGCGTACCTATTATTGTCGCCGTGAATAAGATCGATAAACCGGGTGCAGACCCGACCAAAGTCCGCCAGGAACTAACGCGCTACGAACTTATTCCTGAGGATTGGGGAGGCGAGACCATCTTTGTCGACGTATCGGCAAAGCAGCAGATCAACCTCAACGAATTGCTCGATATGATACTGCTCGTTGCCGAAGTGCAAGAGCTTAAAGCCAACGCTCAAACACAGGCTCGCGGTATTTGCATCGAGGCGAAACTCGATCGTGGACGCGGCCCGGTAGCAACCGTCCTGGTTAATAAAGGGACGCTGCGCGTTGGCGACGCCGTCATAGCCGGTACGGCTTACGGTAAGATCAGAGCAATGACGGATGATAAAGGTCACCCTGTAAAAGACGCGACACCGGCACAACCGGTAGAGCTAATCGGTTTATCGTCACTGCCGCAAGCAGGTGAAGAGCTTAAGGTCGTCGAAGACGAGAAGGCCGCCCGCCGCATCGCGGAAGAACGTGCGCTGAAGCGCAGGCTGATCAAAGAAGAGAAGCAGCGCCGCGTCACCCTCGAGGATATCTTTACGCGAATACAGGAAGGCGAAATTAAAGACCTTAACCTGGTTATCAAGGCGGATACCCAAGGGTCGGTTGAGGCATTGAAGGACGCGCTATACAAGCTCAATACCAGCGAGGTACAGATACAAGTTATTCACACGGGTGTCGGTGGTATATCAGAGACAGACATAATGCTAGCTGCGGCGTCTAATGCGATTGTTATAGGGTTCAACGTTCGCCCTGATACGAATTCAATTGCGATGGCCGAGAAAGAGCACGTTGATATCCGGACATACCGGATCATATACAAGGCCGTCGAGGACATAACGGCAGCGCTATCCGGATTACTCGCGCCGGCAATCGATGAGATCGAGACAGGTCGCGCCGAGGTGCGCGCAACGTTTAAGGTGCCGAAGCTTGGCGTTATCGCCGGTTGTATGGTCTTAAACGGGGAAATCGATCGCAACGATCACGCCCGCCTGGTGCGCGATGGCCAGGTTATCTATGATGGCGGTATCGTGTCGCTTAGAAGGTTCAAGGACGATGTTAAGATGGTCCGTGAAGGCTTCGAATGCGGTATCGGCCTCGAGAACTTCCAGGACGTAAAGGAAGGCGACATCATAGAGACCTATAAACTGGTTGAGCGTGAGCGCCAGTTAGGTGAATAGCTATGGTAGTAGGGCTACTTGAAATAGAGCTTTTTCTGCCCAATGCCAACTCTTTAAAAGATAAACGACAGGTTGTTAAAAGCATTATAGGCAAAGTTGATAGCAAGTTTAATGTGTCTATATCCGAGGTTGATAACCATGATCTGTGGCAGCGGGCAACTATAGGTATCGCTCACGTGTCAATGACCGGTGAGCAAACAAAGCACTTACTCGATCATGTGGATCGTTTTATTGAAGGCCTGGATAAGGCAATAGTGAATAACAGAAAGTTTACGTTATTCGCACCTGAAAAATAAATGAAAATCCGGGGCTAATGGCTTTTGCGAGCTTGTTTGGCCCTGGGTTTTTTATTACATGGAAACTGATAAACGGGGAGACTGATATGACTGAGACCGCGCGAACTCATCGAGTGGGCGAACTCATCAAAGAAGAATTAAGCGAAATAATCCAGCGCGAGGTCAAAGACCCGAGAATTGGCCTTGTAACGGTCACGGGGGTCGAGGTTACGCCCGACTTCCGGCATGCCACCGTGTATGTAAGCGTGCTTGGAAACAACAAGAAAAGAAGCGAAACGATCAAAGGGTTGCAAAGCTCAAGCGGATTCCTCAAGAAAGAGCTCGCTCATAGAATTAGAATTAAATATTTTCCCGACCTGAAATTTGAAATTGACCCTTCTATCGAAGCGGGCATGCGCATCGATAAGGTAATAAGAAAATTGCACAAAAACGAGGGAAAACTACAAAATAATACCAACGAGGGAAATAATGAATAAACCATTTGCGGAAGCCGCGCTATTAATCAATGCAACTGAATCCATAGTCCTGGCAGCCCACGTTCAGCCCGACGGCGATGCATTCGGGAGCCTGTTAGCCATGGCTACGTGCCTTAAACAAACCGGTAAGAACGTGTGCTCTACCTGGGGCGAAGAGATCAGAATCCCGCCGCAGTACCAGTGGATGCCAGGCATTGATACCGTAGTTGATTGCCGGCAATGCACTGAAGGCGATCTGCTTATCACGCTGGACTGCGCAAACGAACGCCGTCTGGGCATGATGGAGAGTTCTCTTCCCGGGTTTAAATCAATTATCAATATCGACCACCATGTTGATAATTCGAACTTCGGTACTATAAATATTTTAGACTTCTACGCATCCGCAACGGCCGAGATAGTCTACCAGCTATTACGTTTTATGAATGCGGATATCGACTCCGACGTGGCTACGCTGCTTTATGCCGGAATTGTCACGGATACCGGCAGATTCCAGTATCAAAATACAACCGCACAAACGCTTCGTATCGCGACCGAGCTTGTCGAATTCGGCGTCATCCCGAACAATATCTTCCATAAGATTTACGAAAATCTTTCGTTTTCTACGCTGAAACTACTGGCAAGAGTTTTAGATCGCGCCAAGTATATCGCTGAGAGTAAACTTATCTACTCGTACACGCTGAACGGCGATCTCAAAGAAACCGGTGCGGATATGGGCGACACCGAAAACTTCATTGATTACCTGCGGATGGCAAAAGAGTCAAACGTCGCCGCTATTTTTAAAGAAGTGCCTGGCGCGGGTTTGCGAGTCAGCCTTCGCTCCAAAGGTTCAATCGACGTCGGTGCGATTGCGCGTGAGAAGAGCGGCGGCGGGCATCGTAACGCCGCAGGAGCTACCCTTAATATTCCTATAGCAGATGCTGTTGAGTGGTTATCGACGCGCATTATCGCTCAGACATCAGCATCGATAAGTATCAATGAGTAGTTAGCATGATGGACGGGATTCTTGTCATTGATAAGCCGGCGGGAAAGACGTCGCACGATATCGTCAATGTCGTCCGTAAAAGAACCGGCATACGAAAGGTCGGACATACCGGCACGCTCGACCCGATGGCAACAGGCGTCCTCGTTATGCTTATCGGTAAAGCAACCAGAATTGCCCGCTTCCTCGAGTTGGAACCGAAAGAATACGTCGCGCAGGCGCTCTTTGGAACGGTAACGGACAGCCAGGATATCACCGGTAACATCGTGCGTGAATCGCATGAGTCTGTGGATATTGAAAAGCTTATTAAACTAATTCCTCAGTTTACCGGCAGTATCGTGCAAATACCGCCGATGGTGTCGGCGATAAAAGTAGGCGGAACACCGCTCTATAAGCTGGCCAGGCAAGGCAAAGAGGTAGAGCGCACCGGGCGAGAGATCACTATTTATGAACTCGAGATGCTCGATCACTTTGAAAGAGACAGCCGTACATACGCCTCGTTTCGCGTGGTGTGCTCCGGCGGCACCTACGTACGCACTCTGCTCCACGATATCGGCGAAGCGCTCGGGGTAGGAGCCACTCTTTCAAGCCTGCGCCGCACGCGCGTCGGCAGATACTCGCTGGTCGAGACATTGGAACTCGATGACATCGACGGCGATATGATTATCAGCCACGTGCTCGGCATGGATGACGCGCTCTCACATCTGGCAGCGGTGGTTGTAAAAAACGATATAATACAAGCAGTGCTCAACGGCAGAACGGTTGATAGTAGTGACCTCGAACCCGGGCAGCAAACGCCTGGTGGAGGCGATTTTGTAAGACTGAAAAGCCCTGACAACCGGCTTCTTGCAATCGGCGTTATGCAAAGCACCGGTGCTATAAAGCCAGAAATTGTTTTTTCCTAAGGATATGCAGATGCAAACCATACGAGGCGTCGAAAACATAAACGATATACAGGGGCCGAGCGCCGTAACAATCGGCGTGTTTGACGGCGTACACATAGGACACCAGGCGATCATTAAAATGGCGGTGGATTTTGCCAAAACAATCGCCGGTCAAAGCGTCGTTATTACGTTCGAGCCGCATCCGTTGGCCATCGTCAACCCCGAAAACGCACCGGCACTCCTTTCCGCCACCGATCTAAAAGCAGAGTATATCGCACAGCTCGGCGCCGATTACCTTATCGTGATACCGTTTTCCGAAGCCATAGCCACCATGGAGCCAGAGTCCTTTATAGACGACCTGCTTATCGGCAAACTGCATGCCGAGTATATAGTAGTCGGCGAGGATTTCTCATTCGGCAAGAGCCGGCGCGGTACGACCGGGTTTCTCTCAACATACGGGCATGCCAAAGGCATCAACACGGTAGTCGTTCCGCACATACGGGAAGACGGCGTCGTTATAAGCAGCACCGAGGTACGCAAACGCCTCAAAAGCGGCGATATAAAAGGCGTGCGTGCAATGACCGGCAGATTCCCAAGATTTCGCGGCAAAGTGATTCACGGCCTTGGCCGGGGAGGTTCGACTATCGGTTTCCCGACCGCCAATGTTGAAACACTCTACGGCGAGCTCTTGCCCGAGTCGGGTGTGTACGCCGGCCTGGTATGGGTTGAAGGGAAGCGCTGGCCGTGCGTGGTCGACGTCGGCGTTTCTCCGACCTTCGGTGACGTCGCAAAGACCGAGATACAGGTGCATATCCTAGGTTTTAAAAAAGACATTTACGGTAAGAGAATAGATGTTGAGCTGGTTGATAGGCTACGAGCCGAAATGACCTTTAACAATGTAGATGAACTGAAAAAGCAAATTCTCCTTGACATAGGGAAAGCCCGGGGATTGCTTGCCCGCATACCCGGTTAGTGCATTTACGCAGCTTGTACTTTATGTTAAGATTGTTCAGTATGCGAAACGAACCGCTCACTAAGTTGATCGACTCACCAACGTCTACTTGGTCTGCGGGGTATTGAAAAGGAGGTGAAACCATGGCTTTAGAGAAAGATATCAAGGGTACGATTATCGAAGATTACAAGCAGCACGACGGCGACACAGGCTCACCGGAAGTGCAAGTTGCAATCCTCACCAGGAGAATCAGCGATCTTACAGAGCACCTGAAGGAGCACAAAAAAGATCATCACTCTCGCCGTGGTCTTCTGAAGATGGTCGGTCATCGCAGAAGACTGCTTAATTACCTTAAGAATAAAGATATCGAGCGCTATAGGGCGTTGATATCGCGATTAGGCCTGAGGGCTTAAATAGAGGGAACGAATTCGGGCAGCCTTAAAGGTTGCCCGAACCATATTTATCCATAATAATTCGAGGAAGTAGGAGGTTCTAAATATATGGAGCCTAATGCACCAAGTGGTGTGCAAGTGAGAGAAGTAGTACGTGAAGAATTAGAGATCGGTGGGAAAACACTCTCGTTCGAGTCGGGCCTTTTAGCCCAGCAAGCCGACGGCGCGATACTCGTGCGCATGGGCGAGACAGTCGTCCTGGTTACCGCAGTGGTTGCAAGTAAGCCCACAGAAGGGCGCGATTTCCTGCCGCTAACTGTTGATGTAGACGAGAAGATGTATGCTGCAGGTAAGATCCCGGGCGGTTTTATCAAACGAGAAGGGCGCCCGAGTGAAAAGGCGACGCTTACAGCCCGCCTTATCGACCGGCCTCTTCGCCCGTCATTCCCAAAAGGGTTCTACAACGACATCCAGGTTCTTGCGACAATCCTCTCAGTCGATTTCGCAAATCAACCTGACATCTTAGCGCTTAACGGCGCGTCGATGGCGCTCGTATTAACCAATTCGCCGTTTAGCGGCCCGGTCGCAGGCGTACGCGTCGGGCGCGTCGAGGGCCAGTTCATCCTCAACCCGACATTCGAGGAGCTTGATGGAAGCGACCTCGATATCATCGTTGCTGGCAACCGTGACGCCATTCTCATGGTTGAGGCCGGCGCAAAAGAAATTACCGAGGACGATACGGTTAGGGCGCTTGAGGAAGCGCACAAAGCCATTATCCAAATCTGCGATTTCCAAGAGCGCTTCAAAGAAGCGTTTATGAAGGTCAATCCGCCGTCTGAGAAAACATTCGAGATGCCGGCGGCCGATCTTAGTTATACCGAAATTGAAGAAAAAGTCAGGGAGATTGCGACCGGCAAACTTCGCGATGCGATTCGCAACCCGGATAAGCTTGCGCGCGAGCACCAGGAAGATCTCATCGAGGATGAGACACTGGAAGAGCTCGAGTCACTTATCGAGGGCAAAGAGAGTTACGTCTCAAAAGTGCTCGCAAAAATCCGCAAGGAAGAGATGCGCCGCATGATTCTCGACGAGAACGTGCGCGCAGACGGCCGCTCGACAACCGAGATCAGGCCGCTTCTCATCAGGGCGGGCGTCCTGCCGAGGCCGCATGGCTCGGCACTCTTTACCAGGGGCCAGACGCAGGTGCTCTCGGTTACAACGCTCGGTACCGTTCGCGAAGAACAAATGATCGACGGACTCGGCGTTGAGGAATCGAAGCGCTATATGCATCACTATAACTTCCCGCCGTTCTCAACCGGTGAAATAGGCTTCCTTAGAGGGCCGAAACGCCGCGAGATCGGTCACGGCGCGCTCGGCGAGCGGGCATTGTTCCCGGTGGTACCGAAAGAGGATGAATTCCCGTACACCATCCGAATTGTCTCCGAAGTACTGGAGTCGAACGGTTCATCATCGATGGCCAGCGTGTGCGGTAGTACGCTCTCACTCATGGATGCCGGTGTTCCAATTAAGGCTCCTGTCGCGGGTATCGCAATGGGTCTCATAAAGGAAGAAGATCGCGTAGCGATTCTAACCGACATTCTCGGCATGGAAGACGCGCTCGGCGATATGGACTTCAAAGTCGCCGGTACGGAGAAGGGTATCACCGCGCTTCAGATGGATATGAAGGTTGTGGGCGTAGGCAGCGATATCCTTGCTAAAGCGCTTAACCAGGCACGCGATGCCAGGTTGTACCTCCTCAGTAAGATGGCCGAGGTTCTGCCGGCACCGCGTCCTGAGCTTTCGAAATACGCACCCCGTATTATCACGGTTAAAATCCCGCAGGATAAAATCGGTGAGCTTATCGGGCCTAAGGGCAAGAACATCCGCGGCATTATCGAGACGGTCGGGGCAAACCTCGTCACCATCGATATCGAAGAAGACGGTACGGTCTTTATCGCCGCAACCGACGGTGAAGCGGGCGAGAGAGCTCGCGAGATGGTCGAGCTCTATGCCAAAGAGGTGCAGATCGGCGAGGAATACGACGGTACGGTTACCAAGACCACCGGTTTCGGTGCGTTCGTTGAACTCATACCCGGCAAAGAAGGCCTTGTCCATATCTCACGCCTCACCAAGGGCAGAGTGCCGACGGTTGAGTCGGTTGTAAACGTGGGCGACAAGGTTCGGGTAAAAGTGCTCGACGTCGACAGGCAAACGGGTAAAGTCAGCCTTCAGGCGCTCAACCTTGAGTACCAAGGCGACGACAAGGGCAATAATCGCGATGACAGAGGTCAAAATCGCGGCGAATAAAAAGCGAACATAAAACTACTTTTGCAGCGCCGCTTTAGCATTATCATGCTTGAGGCGCTGCAAATTTATTAAGGTAGGAATTAAATATGGCAGATAAACAGTTCTTTGAACGCACAACGTTACCTTCAGGGATAACGATCATAACCGAAAAAATGCCACAAGTTCGCTCAGTTGCGATCGGGTTTTGGGTAGGCGTCGGCTCGCGTGACGAAATCGATCCGGTCAACGGCATGTCGCACTTTATCGAGCACCTGCTCTTTAAGGGAACAGAGAAGAGAACCGCTCAGGAAATTTCCGAGGCGTTCGATATTCTCGGCGCCGAGCTTAACGCCTTCACGGCCAAGGAATATACGTGCTATTACACGCGGCTTATCGACCAACATGTGGCGGAAGGCGTTGAGATTTTAGCGGACATGATCCAACATCCGAAATTCGACTCAAATGATATCGATTCTGAGCGAAACGTTGTGCTTGAAGAGATAAACCTGCACGAGGACAGCCCTGACGAGCGTATTCACGATCTCTTTGCAACATCACTCTGGACGGAGCACCCGCTGGGCAAACCGATTCTCGGTCACGTCGACACCGTAGGCAACTTTTCCAGAGACGACGTTGTAGGGTTTTTCCGCCAGGAATACGGAGCAAAAAACCTGGTGGTCGCAGCGGCGGGCAATATAGATCACAACGTAATGGTCGATCTCATCCAACAACACTTTGTAAACGCGATGGGTGAGAGACCGCTTCATAAAGAATTTACACCGTCTGTCGAAAAGAAGCTGGACGTGTATACCAAGCAAACCGAGCAGGCGCACATCGTCTACGGCACCGAGGCGATTTCTGCAAACGATAAGCGCCGCCACACACTCGCAGTTATGGATAGCATCCTCGGCGGGGGCATGAGTTCGCGCCTCTTCCAGGAGATTCGCGAGAAACGGGGCAAAGCCTACGCGACGTATTCGTATCACTCGCTCTATAAAGAGACGGGCTATGTCGCCGCTTATGCCGGCACCGCCCCGGCGAACACCGAAGAAGTCGTCAAAATCATGCACGAGCAGATCGACGACATCGTAGGCGGGGGCATCACCGATCAGGAAGTCTACCGGGCAAAGGAACAGATCAAAGGCCAGCTTATGCTTGGCCTCGAGAGTACCAGCCGCAGGATGACCCGTCTCGGCAAACTCCAGATAACGCAAGGCGAGCTGCTCTCGCTCGATGAGATTATCACACGCATTGATGCGGTCACACGCGACGGTATAACCGAGCTCGCCCAAGAGCTGTTCTCGCCGAATAAGATGGTTCTTACCATCATCGGCCCGTTCGAGTTGGAAAAGCTGGCTCATCTGGCGAGCACATAGATAATAGTAACTACGCGGTCTGAAACTTAGCTTTTGTGCTACAAGACGCGGTTAAATACACAACTAAGAGGCTACCGGAAAAACTTTCGGTAGCTTTTTAGTTTTTTGGTTTAAATCGCCCTATTTCGGGTATGTACAAAATTGGTGTGTAAGCAACCAAGGGGGTGTAGGGAGTGTCGTTGAATTCCAAGCAAACCGATCTTCGAGATTTAATATCGTTTCAAACACAAGCCGTAGCATCACACTACGATTTGCCGCCTCAATTCTTTGCAAGCTTTCTTGGCCCGAGGATGGCGTATTCGTGCGCCTACTTTACCGACGAGAATAATCCGCTCGCCGTCGCCGAAGAAAACAAGCTTAAGCTTGTCGCAAAGAAGCTCGACATCAAAGAGACCGACACGGTTCTTGATATCGGGTGCGGCTGGGGCAGTTTTCTCTTTTACGCCGCCGAGAATTACGGATGCACTACGGTCGGGATTACGCTCTCGAGCGAACAGGCGAAATTTATTAACGATGTGGCCGCGCAAAAAGGCCTCTCAGATAAAGTAATGGCAGACGTGATTCACGTCTATGACATGAACTACCCCGCCCGGTATTTCGACAAAGTTGTGACCATCGGAGCAATCGAACACATGGACGATCTGGCCTGCGCGTTCGGAAAGTGCGCCGGCGCAATCAAAGACGATGGCTTATTGCTCGTGCACGGCATGACGAAACCGTGGGCCGAGCGCGAGCAAGAGCTAGCCGGTGTAACGTCCGAAGTCAGTGAGCTCGTAAAGGAGCACTTCGGGGCAGGCTACTGGAAGAGTACCTGGGAAGTAATGCGCGACCTCGAGTATGCCGGTTTTGAGATACTCGACCACGAGAATATAACCCGCCATTATCAACTCACGTGCGAGCGGTGGCTCGAGAACCTGCAAAACAACGAAGAAACCCTCGCAGGCGTCGTGCTGCCCGAAGATAAATATCGTGAGTTTATCATTATGATGGCCGGCTACATCGTCGGTTTTGAAACAGGTTATACGCTATGCAACCAGATTCTTTGCCGATTAAACAACGCAGGCGACCTGCGTCCGGCCCTGCCCTTAACCAGAGAACGCATGACCCTATAAACAGAGAGGAGCGCTAATGCAAGAAAAGCTATCGGCTGAGCATATATTTAATCATACTGTCCCGCAAATTCTATCGGATAACCCCCAGATCGCCCGGAAAGTGAATGCCGTCCTCGGCATCGAGCTGACGGGAGAGAACGGCGGCTACTGGACGCTCGATCTTACCGAGAACCCAGCCATAGCGCAGGGCAGAACCAAAGACCCAAAATGCACGTTGAGCTGCCATGTTGATGACTTCGAGGCGCTCCTTGCCGACGGCAGCGTCCGCAGTGCCCTTGAGGCGTTTAAGCAAAAGCGCATCCAGGCGAAAGGGCACCTGCCGACCATCCTCAAGCTGGAAGGATTGCTACGAGCAATGACAGGGAAGAGTGTTGCTTGAGCTTTGGCTATTTTGTTTTTCTGAACAGCCCCGGGTTTCATAGAGACTTTGAACCTACAATTTCCAATGTTTTTTCAGATAGGTTTTCGCTTTCCTCAGACATGTTTTCACAATAATACATCGCCTCCTTTTCCGCTGGGGGAATATGACCAATTGCTTCAT
>DASXVE010000017.1 GCA_036504445.1 Candidatus Aquicultor sp. | reverse complement strand
CCAGGCTTTGAGCAACTTTCTTAACGGTTTGTGGTTCAGCACGATACCTAGGCCTAAAAGCTCGTGTTTGATCCGTCTGTACCCATACGCCGGGTTCTCATCGATGATCTTAATAATCGTTGCCCTTAAGTGCTCGTACTTTGACAGCGGCTTGTCTCGCTTTAACTGGTAATAATACGTGCTCTTGGCTACCCCCAAGACGGACAAGCACCGGTTGAGTCCATACTCTTGCATATATTCTTTGATAAGCTCCATCTTTACTATGAGCGGCAGGAGTAGTGCCGCAAATAGTTTTTTGCTAGTTCCAGCTCAACGGTGAGCCTGCCGATGATCTTCTCCAACTCTTCGATTTTCTTATACGGGTTGTTCTCAGCCGTTGGGGTATCGAACACTTCATGCCCCTTATCGATGAACTCTTGTTTCCATCTTCCGATCAAGTTGGGGTTAACGTCATAGCTGCGCGCGATCTCTGCGGTGGTGTGCTCGCCCGAGATGGCCTCGAGTACGATTTGCAGTTTGAACTTACCTGAGTACTTCTTTCGGGTTCTTCCCATGGCAACCATTCCTTTCACTGCCTTGATTTTACAGGTTGCCATCCACTCTTAGCTACTGGTTCAAGCTGGCGGGCTCATATCCATTACAAAACTGTCTAAATACTTACGTTAACAAGAATAATAACCATCTATTAGAGTTGGTATGTGGTTAAGTGACATAGCGTACCTATACTTTATCTTTAAGCCTTCCTCCAGCATAAACGCCTATTTGCATGCAGATTAATTCAAGAAACCAAGATATTTGTGCAGTATAAAACCCATGTGTTTTTTCGAACAGGGCGATATGGAGCGAATGCCAATCGTGCGTATAGCTAGTGGCAATAAACATTTCTTGCGGTGTGTTGATAGCTACTTCAATTATTATAACAAACAAAACCGATAGAAACCCGTATGTAGCGGCTCTTCGTCTTACGTTACGCCCGATAAATAATCCATCAAGAAGAGATCCTAAGGCTGCTGATACAATAGTTATGGTCGAAGGATTGATCAGCTTCAACCATAAAACGCTATTCGGCCACATATCATTGAGATTAATTATGGTATTAAGTAAGACGCCAAAGAACAGCGATAATATAAGAATCATGCTACCGATAAATGCAGTCGCTGTCTCATGGTACCTAGACGAAATCGTTTTACCCATATACTTGCCAATCTTCCTTTAACATTATCAAAGCGTTGTTTTATTTAATAATCGTACACTATGTAGTAATACTTTTGGTAGCCGTATAAAGTACTGGGCTCCCTGCTTAAGCAATGGCGAGTACTTTGATGCCTGCATGAAATCACCGTAGGTACTGACAGTCGCTGTCAGTACCTACGGTTTCCTGTAGTCTACTCGCACCGCCAAAAAGGCATGCACGTTTATGCGGTTTTCTTAGGGTTCGTACCCTGGGATAAACACCCAATTGTCGCTCACGATTAGCCAATTACCATTTTCTTGTTCTAATTCTATTGTATGTTGCCGGGCATTAGCAGGCTCAGCAATCATAGCGTTTTTTGAATTCTCATATCTCGTCTGCGTCCAGACATCGACAACAGCCGTTGCTTTGTTCCCGTTTACCGATACACCCTTAAATTCCACCTTTGTGATTTTGCTATCGGCAACCACAATCCCGCTGTTATCACTCATCGAGTTATTTGTATCTATATAATCTTGCCTTTTTTTCAGCTCCTTGGTCTTTGCGCTAAAATGTTTTGCAAGCACATTTTGCTTAAATTCCATTGCCTTATTTTTGTTCGCATACTTTACTGCATCTCGCTCTGTCTGCAGTGCTTCTCTTATAGCGTTCTCTATTACACTAATTTGATCATCGTCTCCAGCCCATTCCCTCGGATTAGGGTCATAGATAAGTGGGTTTGGATCATCTGGGACAGCCGTATCTTTTCTACCCTCAATTTGCAGTGTCCCGATTCCCGGTTTGGAGATTGTAAACATCTTCTTATCTCCAGCTGCTTTGCCCTCTCTGGGTGCGCTTATGAATAGCAAGGTGGCAAAAAGCATGACAGCCAGAGTGGCAAGGGCACCAGCATATTTTAAGAGCCTCATTTCAACCTCCTAGTTTGCAGAATCTACATGCATGATATTGATCTTTGTTGTCCAACGGCTATCGTTGTACGGCCAAAGATTCCAAATCGCGTGATACCGGTCATATGTATGCTGATCAATTAAATCACCAGAATAGCCACTGTTTGGATCGCGACCTGAGTAAGCCACCTCAATTGCAGCATGATCCCATATCCCATCTCCTGACCAATCATAAAATATTGCATCACCTAATGAGGCAACATTTGTGTTAGATTGTTGTGGCGCGTAAGTTCCCCAATCATAGCCACCTGGAATATCGGCAAGCAAAAAATTGCGGAGCGTATTTGCTCTTACCCAAGCTGTGCTATATTGCCATCCGCTTGATGACTTATAGCAATACCATGGTAAATTCCCACTCCATCTAAACGGATAATTACCTCCCATGCTACCTGTTCGCGTATGCAGCGCTTGTGATACAAAATTTGCGCAGTCGGAAGGAAAACTTGGATAAGATGCATTTCTTGATGTCGCGTATACATCTGCGTAGTATGCTGCTCCAGGTCCGTCAAATGCAAATGCAATGCCCGAGCTCAGTATGACGCTCAGAATTAGAACTGCGCAAACCGAAACTTTAGCGAATCTGAACATATTACCACCCTTTCTTGTGATTTAGATTTGAGGTGCTTCGATTGGCATTATCGAACATTTATATGGCTCACCCTCTAAACCGATAACTGATTTCTCCTTCAGACGATTTGCCATGAACACCCCTGGTTTTTTGTTTGGCCCAGCAATTATCTATGTTGCTTCGGACAGCTGCTAACCCTTTTTAGTATCTAAAAGCATGGTGTACATATTGCAGATCTTTCGGACTTTATCTATGGGTAAATAAGCAATTGTAATAAATACTGTATTAATGGTACGACTATACAATAGGCTATAACATATGTATGGTATATACCTCACATTAACCAAGCTTGTCTAAGCGTAGGCTCTGTTTAAGCAGGATCGAGGGGTAACTTACGTCTAATACGTACCATATGATTTCTTACTGTGGAAGGCGAAACCTCGATAATAGCAGCTATTTGCTTTGGGGCAAGGCTTTGCGCCGCAAGGGCATAAATGATTTTTTCTTTATTAGATAAATAATGTATCGCCTGCCCTTTTTTACTCGTATTTGCAAGTATGTAGGATTTGCTTTCGATTTGAAGTAAGCTTCCAAGATATAAGGCAACCGCTTGGACTTGGTTTCGAGCATTTAGCTTTTCATAAACTGATGATAAATGGCGGCGTACCGTGTACTTAGAAATGTTCAAGTCTTGCGCAATAGTATCGATAGTTAGCCCTTGGCACAACAGCTCAAGTATCTCCATCTGTCTACACGTAAGGGCTTTTTTCATATTGGCCTACCTTTATTAGCAGCCTTGCCAATGTTGACAGGGATAGCATCTATCCTATAATCGACTATTCAAGCCTATAGCTTGTTACGTCATATTACAACAACATATGTCTAAAAAGGTAAATTTCGTGTCTAAAAAGGTATTGACGGATAAGAAATATATAGACTCATATCTAGTTGACCAAAATTCTAACCTAAAACACCTTACGATATTTGAATTCATAAGATCAAAGTAAAAAGATTATGGCTTTACAGTGCCAGATTCTACCAGGTTTGTCGGGGCGACAGGATTTGAACCTGCGACCACACGGCCCCCAGCCGTGTGCGCTACCAAACTGCGCTACGCCCCGAATGTTATGAAATTTGCATAGCTATTATACCAAATAATCCAGTTTCTCCAACAGCCACATCCTAGCCGTCATCTTTATCTTATGCGCCGTCTAATCCGTCAAGACAGGCACTATCATTTTGCGTTTCGCTTATTAAAGCTTCCGCCATAGTTCTTGCCGTACTAACTAGCCAATCAACCCGTTACATGCTCGGCGTAAACTCGGGCGAAATGTCATCGTCAAATGGTAAGAGGTTATCTGTAAAGCTCACAGCCTTACCGAACTTCCTACAGTATTCCTGCAGCGTTATCATCGGCGGCTTTTTTAATTCGTGGATGGTTCTCGGTTCCAAGTAGAATCTGCCCTGCTCTTGGTTTGCGAGGCGGATCGTGTGATTCATCTCCTGAACAAGCTCTATTGCACCCTTTTTCTCGAGGCTATCCATCACGACCTGGAGAATTGCAAAGGCCATTTTGCTTAAACTCGTTAAAGACTGATTGCGATGCACGCGCTCGATAAGGTCGACTTGCGCGATTACATCGAGGCCAAATTGCTCCACGATATCTATGAGGTGGCCTATCTCAACACCGTAGCCGTTAAAGAAGCCGATCCTCTCAAGCAGTTCGCGTCGGCCTGCATACTCTCCGGAGAGCGGCTGCACGAGCCCTGAGAGCTCCGGGTAAAACATATTTAAGAGAGGCCGTGCGGTTAGCTCGGTTACCCGCCCTCCCCCGGTTTCTATATAGCGGTCGCCGATACTAAGCGGACGCTTATAAAACCCTTTAGTATATTTGAGGTGCGGATACTTCAGAAGCGGCCCTACCAGGCCGTACACAAAACGCGGGTGGATGTTCTTAATGTCGGTATCCACCCAAACGATAATATCGCCCTTAAGCTCAATTAGGCTTTTCCAGAGCGCCGCCCCCTTGCCGGCATTTGCACCCCACTCAGGCAAAACCTCATAATCGTTGATAACCGCAACGCCGTAGCTCTCGGCAATGGCGACCGTGCAATCGGTCGAGTCGCTGTCGATAACCGAAATCTCGTCGAGTAAGGGAAAGTTATCAAAAAGGCTGGCCTTAATAATATCGATAACGTTTCCGATGGTTTCGGCCTCATTGAGCGTCGGTAACCCCAAGCTTATCGAGATGCCCTGCGCCTGTTTTAGCTCGACAAGCTCTTCAACATCATTAAACTCATCTGCATGAAACGTATTTTTTGCAAACCATGCGTCAACGGACGGCGATTTTGCCACTCTTGCTTCTCCTTTACGCTCATCCTCCGGTTTTAAACCGGTGGCTTGCTTGCTACAATACCTGGTACATGCGCATGCGACGTAATGGATGTTTATTGCAACCTATGATTGGTCGGCCAACATACGTTATCTGAGGTAGTATGCGAAGTATATACCCATATTATACTGCAAGTAACTAGTGTTTTGGGTTATCTAGCGGCTTTTTTCACGGCGCATTTTTTTTACGAGGGTCACCGTTGAGCCTCTATCGCCCGCTTCAAACCCGACATCATCCATGAGCTCTTGCATCAGGAATATGCCTCGTCCTCTATCCCTAACAATATCCGGCGGGCGCCAGGTAGCAAGATCAGGATTATAGCCGATTCCGCTGTCTGTGATTTTTATCGTGAACGCATCGCCTTTTAAGTCCATCTTTATTTGAATATTGTTGTTTTCGCCGTCCGGTGATTGGCCGTGCATAACGCTGTTGGTGACCGCCTCACACACCGCAACAAGAATATCGGATATATCATGCTTTGCAATATGAGCGCTCTTCAGCTGCGTTGAAACGAACCGGCGCACGTCATTGACGGCAATCGGCTTATTGGCGATTACCATTTCTTTTTCAGACGTACGGATGCCTTCGTGCGTGCATTTTAATACAACAATCGTAAAATCATCGACAAGCTCACCGGTTGAATAGTTTACAGTCGTGTAAAAGATGAGATCGGCAAGTTCTTGCGCACTCAGATGTGCGTATTGTTTTACCAGCTTGCGAAGTCGCTGGAATCCAAAGCACTCGCGCTTCTTGTTACGCAGATCGGTAACGCCGTCGCTTAGAAGGACCAGCACATCACCGGTTTTCAGGCGAACTTGTTGCTGCTCGATAAAAAGGTTTTCCTGGATGCCGAGTGGCGTTTGCGGTGTCCAGAGGTACTTAGTAGTTCCACCGCTATAGAGAAGCGGCGGCAGGTGACCGGCGTTTGCGTAGACAAACGTCGAATTTGATGAATCAAAAATGCCGTATATGGTTGTAACGAAGACCTCTGGGGCGGTATCTTCCCAGAGAATCTGATTGAGCGCTCTGAGGGGCGATATGACCGAATTCGTATCTGCTGCAGCCGAGCGCAGGATATATTTATGCATCGATACGAGAAGCGCCGCGGGCAAGCTCTTTCCAGCAACGTCTCCAATAGCGATTCCGTGTTTATCATTATCGATTGGTATGAAGTCGAAGTAATCGCCGCCGATTTGTTTAGCGGGTTTACACAGAAACCCTATATCGAGCCCTTTAATATCCGGTTTCTTGCTCGGTAAAATGTTTTGCTGCACCTCGGTTGCAATGCGCAAGTCGTGGTGGTATACCTCCAGTTCATGGTCCTTTGTTATGTCTCTCAGCGTTCCAATGAGCCCTTTCTTTCCACCGTGATCGACGAGCGAATGATTTATCTCAATATATTTCGTCTCTCCGTTTTTTGGCCGTATGTGCGCTTTAACTCGTTCAACCGGACGATCCGAACCTGTACATAAAGGACACGTTTTGCAGAGCGTACCCTCTAAAAGAATATCTTTGAATACGTCGCTGCAAGCCTTGCCTACAACTTGAGCCGCTTTTCGCCCCGTTATCTTCTCCAGCGCAGGATTAAATACTTGTATCCGTTTATCCGGGTCAACCATAAAGATACCGTCTGCTGTGCGCTCGATGATGACCGCGCTTTTGGCCTTCTCTTCAAGAAGCTCTACCGACAGTTCGGCTTTTTGCCGTCCGACTTCCTCTTCGATAACGCGCGCGTAGAGCTGGTTGTTGCGGATGGCAACCGCAAATTGATTCGTAAAGATATTAATAACCGACATTCTATCGTCATCGAAGAAGTCGGGCTCACGAGAGAAAAGCGTCATAATGCCGCGAGCTTTTCCTTTAGCGACAAGCGGTATAATCACCCCTGATCGTAGCGTGCCATCGGCGTCGGTAACCTCCTTGCGGGGATATTCATCTACGTTGAAGCCGCGTATTACAACCTGCTGTTCGGTATCGAATGCCTTTTGGATAAGGCTGCCTTCCTCTTTGACCGCATCGGCGGCAGAGCCGTCTAAACCCCACTGGTATGTGGGCTCGAGCTCCCTTGTCGCTCGATTAACCAAGAATATGCAGCCGTGCTTGATGCCGAGCATATCGTCCACAGCCCGGGTGATGTGCTCGCATATCTGAGCCATATTGATCTCGCCGGTTATAACCTTCGAAACTTCGAGCGTTGCCGCCAAATTCTCTGCCTTGGTGAGCGCCTCTTCATATAACCGTGATGTTTCCATGGCGATTGCCGCTTTGTTTGCAAATATTTGCAGAATCTCGCGGTCATCAGCGGTTTTACCACTATCGGTTACCCAATCGGCAGAGACGCCGAGCAAACCTATAACATTATTCTGGGCTACGAGCGGTATCCCATAAAACGAATCAAAATATACGCCGATCGGTGTATCGTCGAGCTTTAGTTTATCATCTATGTCGGCATGCTTTGCCATGATCGGGTTTCGCTCCTGCGTAAGCTTGCTGAGCAGCTCTTTCTCAACGATAAGCTTCTTGTCCGGAACCTGCTCGATGCCATCGACAATACACTCAGAGATCACAAAACAGTCCTCGTCCTCTTGGTATAGAGCGATACACGCAGATTTCACGTCAAACAGCTTCGACACCGTATCAATTACGGCTTTTTGAATTTTCTTGCTATCGTAGGTTGCACTAATCATTTGGCTCACATCGAACAGGTTCTTTAAGCTTTTGGCACGATGTTCGAGCTGCTGATATAAGAATGCATTTTGGATAGCGATCGATGCCTGGTTAGCAAGCGTGGTAAGAATCTCTTCATCGGCTTCTGTAAACAGCGTTCCGTCCTGCTTAAAGCTCGCCATGACAATTCCACACGGGGTTTTCCCTTGATCGATAAGCGGCACACCCAAGAAGCCGCGAAGCGGCACATCATTCGGCCGCTTCATCCTTTTTTCGTTATGGAATCTTATATCATCGAGCCGCAACGCTGTGCCTGTGTGCAAAATCTCAGCATACGCATCTTCGGTATACGAAACCTCATCTTCGTTTCGTTCTTTTACCTCTCGCTCGACCGAGATCGGTTCGCGCTCACCGAGAATGGGATCGATATTTGATGTTCGGTATTCAAATTGGCCGGTCGCAGGGTTGTATAGAGCAGCTGCCGCCATGAGCGACCCAACCGCTGCCCGCGCGGCGTCCACGATTTCTTTCATCATTTTACCGATATCTTGTTCGGCGACAATTCTTGAGATGTGTGTATGCAAGATGTGTAGTTTCTCGACTTTTTGCTTGGTCTCTTCAAAAAACCGTATGCTTTGAAGAGACGCCGCAATCGGTCCGGCGAGCGACTGGAAGATCTTGAGGTCGTCTCTGCTAAACTTGGAAGCATTGCGGCTAAACGCTTCAAGTACACCGATAATCTGGTCGTCTTGCTTTATCGGCACCGCAATATATGAATTGAACTGTTCGCGGTTGAGCCAAGGCCGCTCGTGAAAGCGGCTCTTTGAGCGTATATTCGAAATAACCAACGGCCGGCCGTGCTCGATAATACCGGCCGCCGGGTCTTTCCTTAGCGGGACGTTACCGAAGCCTTTGAATATTTTATTAAAACCGGAGGCAACCTGAAACTCAAGCGTGCCGTCCTTTAAGAGCAAAATATCGCATAAATCCGCTTCGACAATAGCCATGGCCGCCTGCGTTATTTGCCTAGCCAGGTGTTTTATATCAAGCGTACTTCCCATTGCTTTACCGAGCTGCACCAGGCTCGCTTTGGCGAGAATATCACGCCTCCTCGCGATATCGAGGATCATCAGACGATTTATGCTGAGCGAAATATGCACTTTTATAATCTCAAACAAGGCATCAGGCCGCACATTGCCATCGCGCCATTCCGGCGCATACAGAGCCAACACGCCGCTTACCGTTTCTTTCGTCCCAAAATCGATTACGCAAAAACCGCGCTCGTCAAAGGTTATCTCTGGTGGTAGAAGGTTTAATAAGGTCGAAGGTATATCGACATCAGGGGTAAGGATAATCGGGTGCTCGCTATGAAACCCGGTGCTCTTTAACTCTACAAGTAATTCATCCTCGTGCCGCACTAATACTATGCCCGCTCTGGCGCGCGTCAATATTGCCAGTGGCTCAAGAACCGACTGCAAAGCATCTCGCACGTCATGCCCCATGTCGAAGCTGGCTTGAACAAAACCGACGCACGCTCGTTGCCATGAATGGTCATCCTGTAAACGCTCAGGATCGTAACTCGCAAGCTCTTCGATGAGTGAATTCCGTTCGTTGCTTGTCACTTTTGGGCCTCCTGGTTTAATTCATACTGGATTACTTTCTAAGTCATTGCTTGCTAGCTAAATAAATATGCGGTCGCTGTGAGCACCAACATTTTTTTTACCCATAGTTTTCACCTAATAAACACAAAAACCGAAAACTTTCACGTTTTTCGGTTTTTAACAGCTCTTATGTATTGCAATGATATTTCGGCGTTCGCAGGGTTTAACAGACGTTCCATAGACTACATAATAAAATATCCGTCTGGGAATAACAAAGAAAATATATAAAATAATGCTGTCCACGGCGCACGAGAATTTGGGCAAACGTGCTGCATGACCGCAATGTAAAGCGATACAAAATTTATACACTACAAAGTCCGTATAACAACGGCTTGCTTGCACGTATCGCTAACCCGTTTCTTTCAAAGGGGATACGATGCCTGAATTACGACAAGACCCGGTTACAAAGCGCTGGACGGTTATTGCTACGGAACGCGCTAAACGACCGGATGACTTTGCAAAAAGACCGTCCGGTAAAGCACCCGTTATTTGCCCGTTCGAATACGGAAATGAAGCGATGACCCCGCCTGAAGTACTGGCATTTCGCCCGACCGGTATAGTGGCGGATTCTCCCGGTTGGACTGTACGTGTTGTACCCAACAAGTTTCCGGCGTTCTCTTTTGGGCACTTAAGCGAAACTGTTGATGGGCTATATCGCAGTATGGTCGCTCAAGGTGCGCATGAGGTCATCATCCACGGTCCAAATCACGTCCTTAGCCTTGCAACATACCCTGAAAGCCAGACGGTGGAGGTGATCCGGGCATATAAGATGCGCTATCAATATTACAAAAAGCAGGAATTCATTCGATATGTTCAGATTATAATCAACCATGGGGAAGCGGCGGGGGCATCGCTTGAGCACTCTCACTCACAGCTCTTTGCGCTGCCAGTGGTACCACCGAAGCCTCACGCAGAGCTTATCGGCTCTGCCGATTATCATAACAGTCACAGCCGGTGCATTTACTGCGATATCATTGCATCGGAGATCGATAAAAAGATTCGTGTTGTCGAGCAAACGGACAATTTTATCGCACTTGTACCGTATGCTGCGTCGCTCCCCTTTGAAACCTGGGTAACACCGGTCGACCACCGCGCTACTTTCGAAACCTTATCTGATGATGAACAGAACGAATTCGCTGCGCTTCTCCGCCGTACCTTGCGCCGTTTCTTCTTTGGCCTCGATGATCCACCCTATAACGCTTTTTTGCATACAAGCCCACCGGGCTACTTGAGCCTCGCATCATATCATTGGCATATGGTAATAATTCCGCGACTTACGCTCGCGGCTGGTTTTGAACTTGGCACAGATATGTGTATTAACATAACTATCCCCGAGCAATCGGCACAATTCCTAAAAGATGTCAGTATCTAGAAACAGGCGATGCAATTTCGTGGTCCACGTCTTGAATCTTTTTTCGATAGCCCTATAATTTGATGCGTAATACTCACAAAGTTGCGAAAAGTATATTCTGTAGCTTTTGATGTAGTTTTTTCATCATTTCTGTTGGGAATAAAGTTTTAACAAGGAGTTTGATGCTATGCTGACTTCCGTTCCGGTAGAAGTAAAATCGCTCAGGGATTATGAGAATATAGTTGATGAGGAGATTCTTGAGAAAGTCCGCCAACTCGGCAAGGACATGAAGGGCGCACGCATTCTTAATATCAATTCCACAGCGTTCGGTGGTGGTGTCGCTGAACTCCTCTACACGCTGATACCGCTGATGCGGGACGTCGGTCTTGATGTCGATTGGCAGGTTATCCCGGGGAGCGAAGATTTCTTCACCGTAACAAAGCTCTTCCATAATGCTCTTCAAGGTATGGATATCCCAACAACGCCTGAGATGATAGAGATGTATCTCAAGCAAAACGAGCATAACGCTCAACTATTCGACGGCTCATATGATATCGTTATGGTCCACGATCCTCAGCCTGCGGCAATGCTGCCATACATCGACGCATTGGGAAAGAAGACCGGGCGTTGGATTTGGCGATGCCACATAGACTTGACGGCCGCCCGTCCGTCGATATGGGAGTTCTTACGCCCCTACCTCGAGCAATACGATGCGGCGGTCTTCACCATGCCGCAATATGTAAAAGACGACTTTATGTGCAATAAAATTGCGATTGTTCCGCCGACGATCGACCCGTTAAGCCCTAAGAACATGGAGATCGACCGGCCGACTATCGAGGGTGTATTGCACAGATATAATATCGACCCGGATCGGCCGATTATGACGCAGGTTTCACGGTTCGATCCGTGGAAGGACCCGCTCGGCGTTATCGATGCTTACCGCATTGTTAAAGAGGAATTCCCTGAATTGCAATTGTTAATGGTCGCATCGATGGCAACCGATGACCCTGAAGGCTTTCACTACTATGAGAAAACGGCGCGCCATGCCGGCAGCGATGAAGACATTCACCTGCTTTCCAACCTGCGAGGCGTTGGCAATCTCGAGGTAAATGCATTCCAGCGGGCATCCGATATTATCATTCAAAAATCGACCCGCGAAGGCTTTGGGCTGGTAGTAAGCGAAGGTCTTTGGAAGAGAAAACCGGTTATTGCCGGTGACGTCGGCGGTATCCCGCTTCAGGTAATAAACGGTAAGAACGGTTACCTAATTAACAATTCCCGTGAGTGCGCGCTCCGCGCAATCGAACTACTAAAAAACCGGGAACTTGCTTGGGAAATGGGTGAATACGGCCGGGAGTACGTGCGGCAGAACTTCTTAAGCCCGCGACAGGTTGCTGATTACATGGAGCTCTTCAATTATCTGTACGAGCCGGTCTCAACATAAGCTGGTAGATTATTGGACGCATAATTTAAATAATGGGTATATCAACTGGGCGCATATAGTATAGTATAAACAGCTTATGCGCCCATTTACTAAATACTGTAAGTTGATATCGTTATTGGCAAACGATATCTTTTTCTAATCGAAGGAGAGAGGCTTGCCAAAAAACAGTGTGAAGCACAGGATGCCGAACCTTAAGAGACTCCTTAAGGATCGATCAATCATACTTGTTTCCAATAGAGGTCCTGTTGAGTTTTGTCGCAACGAAAGCGGTGCCGTTGAGACACGCAGAGGCGGCGGCGGTCTGGTAACCGCCATGACCGCTATCAGCGAAGCAACGCAAGCAACTTGGATATCGGCAGCAATGACCGATATTGAGTGCGATCTTGCGCGCGACAATAATTCGATTGCATTTCCGTCGGATAATCCGCTTTACGATATCAACCTGGTCGATATCCCCCGCGATGTTTACAACGATTACTACAACGTAATCAGTAATCCACTGCTGTGGTTCATCCACCATTACCTGTGGGATCTATCGAATCATCCGTCGATCGGCTCTAATGTCTACGACGCATGGCATAACGGTTACCTTGTTGCGAACAAATTGTTTGCTGAGGCGGCGGCCAAAGCAAGCGCTGGGGTATCGAATCCAATTATCATGCTGCAAGATTACCACTTGTTCGTGGCAGCCCAATATATACGCGAGCTCACCGATAGGCCGTTTCTCTTCCATTTTACGCATATCCCATGGCCGGAACCGAACTATATGAGCGTTCTGCCGTTTGAAATGCGCAGGCAGCTGCTACAGGGCATGCTGGCAAACGATATTGTCGGTTTCCAATCTCGCCACTATGCCGGGAACTTTCTGCTCTGCTGTGAGGCGCTTCTCGGCTGCACCATTAACTGGCGCAAACGTACGGTGAGGTGGCAAAATCGCGAAGTTCAAGTTCGCACATACCCGATATCGATCGATCACCAGGGTCTTAGCGCCATGAGCGAACGCGATGACGTCAAGTTGTATGAGCAACAAATCAACAACGATAACAGCGGAATGCGGCTCATCGTGCGAACCGATAGGAGCGACCCGTCTAAAAATATCATCAGGGGCTTTTATGGCTACGATACGCTTCTGAGAAAACATCCTGAGCTTAAAGGTAAGGTAACATTCCTGGCGTTTCTCTACCCCACACGCGAGAGCATTCGAGAATATCAGGAGTACAAAGTAGCCATTGAGGAAACGGTTCGCGGCATAAATGAGCGGCATAAAACCGACTCGTGGCAGCCCATTCGCCTGCGCATTCAAGATAACTATCCGGAATCCGTAGCGGCGCTCACGTGCTATGATGTATTGCTCGTAAACCCGATATTCGACGGGATGAATCTCGTAGCCAAAGAAGGCCCCGTTGTAAACAAACGAAACGGCGTCTTGGTGCTTTCAGAGAACGCCGGTGCCGTGTCCGAGTTGAGCGGTGCCGGACTGATAGTAAACCCATTCGATGTCGAAGAGACGGCAAATGCGCTATATGAGGCACTTATGATGTCGGAAGCCGAACGGCACAACCGGGCGTCACATCTTAAAGAGATCGTTTTGAAAAACAACTCGGTTAAATGGCTCTATTACCAGATCAAGGATATCATAGCCCTCGAGAAAAAGCGCGTGGTAACCCTCGCCCAAGACATCGAACTGAGTACTGATTCCCTCGTGTAGAACAGGTTCATAAAGCGTCCGCTCTAAAATTCCAACATAACCGGGAGCTACCGGAGCAGCATCTATATACTTATGCAAAACGTGTAAGGGGCGGGTATATACCCGCCCCTTACACTTACGTCGTCTTGCTTATTGCCCTTACAGGCTTACTCCGCGCCGACCCCAGCGTAGAGTCTTGCCAACTTACTACTGTATTTAGCTTCCGCTTCTTTCTCCTGGCCAACCAGAGAGAACACGATGCCGACGATGAACGATGCCGGGATGGAAATAATCGCCGGGTTGTTAAGCGGGAAGATACCGATAGGCGTCGGCGTAGCAACGCCTGCCACCATCGTGGTCGTCATATGTCCGAGAACCTCACCCCAGACCGTCGGGCTTAGAATAATAAGTCCGACCGAGAGAATGAGGCCCGTCCAGATACTCGCAACCGCACCCGCTGTCGAGAACTTCTTCCAATAAATCGACATAAGGATTGCCGGGAAGTTCGCGCTTGCGGCGACCGCAAACGCGAGACCGACCATGTACGCCACGTTCTGACCTTTAAAGAGGATACCGAGAGCGACCGCAACGATTCCGAAGCAAACCGTCGCTATCTTTGCGACCCGCATCTCATCCTTCTCAGTCGTTTTACCTTTCCTAAACACGTTCGCATAGAGGTCGTGTGAGAAAGCCGATGCGCCGGAAAGCGCCAGGCCCGACACAACCGCGAGAATTGTTGCAAACGCAACCGCCGAGATAAACCCGAGGAAAACCGGGCCCCCGAGTGCTTCCGCAAGAAGCGGTGCCGCCATATTACCCTTCTTGTCGAAGTTCGTGATGATCGTCTTGCCGACGAGCGACGCTGCGCCAAAGCCCATGATAAAGGTAAGGATATAGAAATACCCGATCCAGGCCGTTCCGTAATTAACGGAGTTGCGCGCCGCTTTTGTATCCGGCACCGTATAGAACCTCATCAGGATATGGGGCAGACCGGCCGTACCGAACATGAGCGCAAGGCTCAACGAAATCGTATCGATCGGCTTCGCGAGAAGCTTGCCCGGTTCCAACATTTTGAACCCGGTACCGGCTTCCGACGTGCCCTTTGTGAGCGAATTGACCTTGGCTATCGCAGCCCCAAAGAAATCGCTCAAGCTGAAATGGAAGTGGGACAGCACCATGATTGAAAGAACCGTTGTTCCGATGAGCAACAGTCCGGCTTTAATAATCTGAACCCACGTTGTTGAAAGCATTCCGCCAAAGAGTACATATGCAATCATAAGTGCGCCCACAAGAACGATAGCGGCCTCATACGGCAAACCCAGGAGCATTGTAATGAGCGTGCCCGATCCCACCATTTGTGGTATAAGATAGATGGTGACAACTACAACCGACGACACAGCGGCCGCCGTCCTCACCGGACCTTGTTTTAGCCTGTCGGCAACGACATCGGCAAATGTATACTTGCCCAGGTTACGGAGTGGCTCAGCGATAAGGAACATAACGATCGGCCATCCAACGAGGAAACCGATTGCGTAAATTAAACCGTCAAAACCGCTGAGCGAAACCATACCCGCGATACCTAAGAAGGACGCGGCGCTCATATAGTCTCCGGCGAGGGCGAGGCCGTTTTGTCCCGCGGTTATGTTTCTGCCCGCTGCATAGAACTCTTTTGCGCTTTTCGTCTTCTTAGCCGCCCAGTATGTAATACCGAGCGTTATCAGAACGAAGAAGAGAAAAAAACCTATTGCGATTGGATTCGTTTGCCCTAATGTAGTTTGCATGACCTTAACCTCCCATCCTTTCCTTTACTTCTTCAACCAATGGGTCATACTTCTTATTAGCCCAGTTTGCGTAGGTGAACGTGAGCAACCATGAAATAACGATAACCGCCGCCCCGATCGGTATACCGATCGTGATGTTAGGAGCGATTGTCGCACTCAAGATTTCCTTACCAAATGCCATAAGAAGAATGAACGTAAAATATGTGACTAGGGTCAGCGCAGTAAGCACACTAGCGACCTTTTTCCGAGTCGATATCAGTTGTTGGAAATTTATGTCCTGAGCGTACTTATCATGTTCGTGAACCGCCTTTACACTATCCGTTGCTTGCATAGCCATATTGAAAACCCCCTTTTCCATAAACGTACTTTCAAATTGAGATTTACATATTACCTGTTCCGGCATAGTATCTAAGCGCATCACCTACCTTCGATGGATTACTAATGTTGTAAAGCTCGCTTGTTTTCTCAATTCCTAGATCTGAAAGGATGTGCAGCAACCTCTGGAAAACCTGTGCTGTGATAAAAGCATCCATGAGCGCGTTGTGCGAACCTTTAGGTGCAATATCAAAATTCCGCGCGATTTCATAAAGGCTCAATGGTTGGCAAACCGAATCTCCGAGCATCCGACGGCCTACCCACCTGTATACCGTAAGCACGTCGATTACCTGGTTATCCAGCATCCTTCCATACAGCCGCTGTATTTCTTTGTTAAGAAACTCCAGATCGATCTGCGGACAATAGCCGACTAAGATGCTGCCTTGTACGAATTCGAGTAGATCCGGCATTATCGCTTCAATGTCAGGTTCGCTCTCAACATCCGCTGGTGTTATGCCGTGAATAATGATCGATTTTCCTGTAAGCTCTGTCTCGGGCCTGACCAACCGGTAAAATATATCGCCTGTATGGATGCGCTTGCCAACCATCTTAAGCGCCCCTACCGAAACAATTGAGTCGGATCTTCCATTAAGACCCGTTAGCTCGGTATCTAAAATTACGAACTTCGCCTGCTCGATACTACGTTGGCTGCTCGAATCGTAACTGCCGCTTTGCTCCGACATTGCGCTGAACAAACCCTCGTCCGCTTTCTTTGACATGTTTTCTTTCGCCCAGCTAAAAATGTTCACCGTGACACCGCCCCCAGTCGATAACGTTGCTCGATTTGATCTTGAAGTTTTGAAATTAGATAGAACACTTCTTTAAGCGTCTGTTTTTCAATAAGACTTAGCTTGTTCGGATCGATAAAGTTGTCGATCTCTTCGCCCAGTCTGCACTGCTCGTATTGGTGGACGAGGCGCAGCAGCATTAAGAATTCAAATGATTCCTTAAGCTCATGGCTGTATTCATCCAGCATCTCATGCCTACCCTGTAATGCTATTATGCGGTCCAGCGTCGCTGTTTCTTTTACACCTTTTTCAAGGCTAAAGAGCCGTATTATATCAACAAGGAGCGCTAAGCCACTGGTCTTGAGATTGAGATGGTTTTTATGTTCGCCGCTCTTCTCAACGACAAATGATTTAAAGAAACCAAGCGGCGGCCTCGTCGACCCGATCATTGACGACATTTGCGTCAGGAAGAAGTTTTCTTTGCCCAACGTATGCGTTAGATGCGCCCGCAACTCTTCGGCAAGGTCGAAGTCGCCATCCACCGGTCTGAAATCGAAGAATATCGTCGACAGTAAAAGTGCCTCCGGTATAGCCGAGGTAATCCAGTCGGTAAAATAGCGTTTCCACACGTGTAGCGGCTGGCACCACTTTGGATTGCTCGCCATATAGTTGGCCGGGCACGGCGGGAAACCGCTCTTGATTAACCCGTCATTCACGCGCCGGCTTAGTTCGGCGAAATAATACATCACTTCTACTTCTTGCTCTTTGCTCGCCGGATCGGCATAAATCAGCGCATTGTCCTGGTCGGTTTTGCAGGTTTGCTCCTTACGGCCTTCACTGCCGAAAACAACCCAGCAAAACGGCACCGGCGGCTTACCGAGCTCTTTAAGCTCGATCTCAATGACTTTCTTTACCAGCCGGTCGTTAAGCTCGCTGATGATTCGCGCGATGTCCGATGCATGTGTCCCTTCCTTGATAAGCATGGTTACGAGCTGGTTGATCTCGCAGTTCATAACGTAGAGCTCGTCAATCGATTCCACGCTCTCAATCTCCCGCGCAATCGTAACCGGAGACGTACCGCTCAGCATCATTAGATCGTGGTTGGTCAGCATGCCTTTTAGCTTCTCTCCATCCATAACAAGAAGGTGATGAATATTGTGGCGGATCATTTTAAGCAGCGCCTCAAAGCTGTAGTCTTTAGCTTGGACGGTTCGGAGATCGGTGCTCATAACATCGCCTACCGGTTGACGCATATCTTTACCTTTGGCGATAACCTTGTCTCTCAGGTCACGGTCGGTGACAATACCAACCGGGTATCCGTCATTGTTAACGACGACAAGCGAGCTGATATTGTACTCACTCATCGTGCGCGCAGCGGCTTGAATCGATATCTCAGGAGGCGCGGTAATAGTTTTCCGTGATACTATATCGCCGACCGTAACCGCCGGGTGCGACGACATGCCGGCTCTGCAGATAATATCTTTCTGGTACATTTCAACAAACGCCCGACCCGAGTACTTATTGAGATACGATTCGAGGAAGAACTCCGCAAACGCAGGGTTAGCGTCTTTTAGCTTGTTAAACGTCTCTTTATCGATCAGGTAACATATCGTATCATCTATAGCGACGATGTTCGTGCGGGAACGCTCGCCGCTATAGAGCGATATAAAGCCAAAGCTATCGCCTTCGCTCCTGTAGTCTACAATTACCTCTTCACTTCCCGACTTGATAAACACCTTGACGCCACCCTTTTTGATTACATACAGGTATGGGCTTGGATCCGACTGAGCCAATATCAACGAGCCCTTCGGATAAAACTCCATAAGAACTTTCTTTGCAGCCGCTCTCAACACTTTCGTATCTAAGAATTTAAACGGCGCCACTTGTCCTAAAAATTCAACAACTTCGTTGGTAACCAATTATCCCCACACCTTCAGCTACTAACTTTTTGAGCTACTAACTTTTTAGAAGGATTATTAAAAACCTTCGTCTCCCTGTTTCCTATCTACAAGTCTACCCTGGGGTTTTATACATCATTACAAAAATCTCGCTAGCGGTGTGATTTAGAAGTTAAAGGTCACTTTGATTCGCCGACTGAGGTGACGCAGACAGGTGAGCGGGCTCAATATCGTTTGCGGTTAATTCTGAGCCGTATACCGGTTCAGGTATACGAACATGAGCGTGCTGATCGAACTTTCCTTATCGTCCCATGCGTGAATCCATAAAGGATGCAATGGAAAGTGCCGCCGCCCATAACAGGGCCAACGATATGACACCAAAGACGATATAGTACAATACCTCTAGCTCAGACATTATTGCACCTCCAGAAGTTCATAAATATTCCTTCACTAGTTCACATTGTAGGCATTTACGCTCTACCTGCTAACTTTTTTCCGGCGAGTGGGCTTTTACGGGAGTAAACGCGCGTGCGGCTCTGCACGGGGATCTTTATATAATAAAAGCCCCGCTCATGCGGGGCTTTACCGTTTACGCTATATTATTGCCGTTGACAGTGTTAATGCCGGCAATTACAAAATGCTTTGTTACTCTGTAATCGCTGCTCCATCTATTGCAGCCCGTGAAGTAACGGGCTCTTCTGCAGTCTGTGACATCGGAACAAAAGAAGGTGCTTTTGCAAGGAAGCTGATCACGCCTGCAAGCAAACAGAGACCGGCCGATATTTGAAACGCCAACTGGAACGAACCCGTCGCGTCCTTAATCATACCTGCCATAATCGGCCCAAAAACGCCGCCGAATCCCCATGCAGTAAAGACCAGGCCGTAATTAACACCGAAGTTTTTGGTGCCGTAATAGTCGCCGGTAGTCGATGGAAATATCGAAAGCAGAGCGCCGTAATTGAAGCCGACCATCATAGCGCCTACAATCAACATGCCTATCGTGTTGAGCTCGGGGAACAGCAGCATGCATACGGCTTGATAGAAAAAGACGAGCCGCATCGTGCGAACGCGCCCGATAAGATCGGAAAGTGCGCCGGCGATTAAACGCCCGCCTGCGTTTGCTATCGCTAAAATGGCAACCATAAGCGATGACCATTTTGCCGCCTCGGCGAGAACCGCCACATCCGTCGAGGCGCCCGCAATTTTCGCTGAAACTATGCTTGCAAGGCTGCCGATTGTAAGCAGACCGGCGGCAGCGCCGAGCGCAAACATAACCCACAGCAAATAGAACTGCGGTGTCCGTATCATTTCAAACCATTCAAAGTCGTGCTTGCCGTTTGCGGCAGGCGCCTTCTTTGTGTCTTTTCTGGGCGCTGTTGCGGCTGCCGGAACGTAACCGGCCGGTGGGTTCTTAAGAGCCTGTGATACGAGGATGCTTACTACGAAAAAGCCGATTCCGAGGATCATAAAGGTTGAATTAATGCCCTGGCCTTTAATAAGTGTAGTAGTAAGCGGTGCGATATAGACCGATGCAAGGCCAAAACCCGCGACGACTATACCGGAGATTAAACCTTTTTTTGCCGGTGGAAACCACTTGATCGCAGGTGGCGTAGCTGAGGCATATCCCAGGCCTATACCAGAGCCTGCTAGAACACCGAAACCGATAATAGCCCAGATAATGTTATGTGCGGAGGCAAAGCTCGCGATAATTAATCCAATACCTACGAGAGCCCCGCCGATTGTTGCAACGATTCGCGGCCCGAACTTATCCTGCGCCCGGCCTGCGAATACCATCATTATTGCGAACATGCCACATGCAACCGCATATGGTAGCTGGGTTTGGGTCGCAACCCAGCCAAAGCCGCCTTGCTCGATCGGCTCTTTCAGCGCCTTGGCGATAATGCTCCATGAGTAGAGCACGCCGAGCGCTAGATTTAGCGCGGTAGCTGCAGATACTACAGTCCAACCCCGCAATTTACTTGGTTGACTCATTCAACACCTCTTTTCTTTACAGTGGCTGCCGGCAATCGGGTTAAGGGCAATAAGCAAGACTACGATGGGCAACCACACCCTTCTATGTATTACTTAATCTTTTGCTAATTGTTAAGACCAAGCAATATGTGTTTCTTGCTTTCACCTCCTGATTAAAAAGTTTCTCCCGATAGCCTTGGTGCGCAACATACAAAATGCAACTTACATCATAATTACATCATAAAGGATGTTGTGCGTGTTCCTGTAAAGAAAAGTCGAGGCTTGGCTACTCCCGTGCCATATGGTTCCCAGACTATTGCAAACTACTAATAATGTCAATAGCGTAACAACGCTGTTACTTTGAGATGTATACCCATATAAACAATCGTAAACACTAAGCTCGCGATACCCCAAAAGAGTACAGAGCCCTAATAATAGGGTATATAGTTGATCGCATTGTCTCTATCGGTATCAACAAGCAGGTCTTATACCGTGCCTACGATATTACCGTTCGCGTTAGAAACATCATATCGGATGTTTTGTTACCCCCGCCGACCCGTTTCAAACGAGATGCCTAGATGCTTCTTTGTCAAATTACGGCCGGCGTGCGGTATCTCCTGCCGGTATGCTTGTGGCCTACGCTATAATCAAGTGAGCGTTTTATTGATAGGAGTATGCGGTGAAAGCATTTATACACGGTTTCATTCTTGCCTTTGGCTTAATCATTCCTCTCGGGGTTCAGAACTTGTTCGTATTTAACCAGGGGCTAACCAGACGAAATTATACGAGCCTTTCCTGTTGTTATTACCGCTTCGCCGTGCGACACGCTTCTGACTCTTAGCCGTACTCGATGTTTCCCTCGTGGTATTAAAGCTGGCGTGGTTTAAGACGGTTCTGTTTGCTTTTGGTGTGGTATTTCTGCTATATACGGGATGGATTATTGTGCTAAATAAAGTATCAGCTATTATCATTTGGGGCACTTCCGCATACCTCGCAACAACGTTGATTCTAACGCTTCATTAAAGCATGCCTCACGCTTATTAATAACACGAATTGTAGCTAGCTAGTTAACCCCTCTTTCTTCGCACCTACTAATGTTTAATATTTCAACCACATGAGGTATATAGTATTCAGGGTAGTTACTATGAAGTTATCGTAGTATCCAGGCAGACGCCAACCGCCATGCGAAGCCTCCCTAACACGCCCAACAGCGTATCAAGAATAAGAAGGAGATCTGCGATGAAGAAACTGTTCCTGTTTTGCCTGCTGGTAATCTCGCTAATCGCATCTACGGGGCTTGGTTATGCCGCTGACAGACCGGCATCAACGTACTCCGCAGCCGCGGTCGCACAAACACAACTTGCGTTCAAAATTGATGAGCGTCAGTATTTTGTAGTGAACTCTCAAGGCAGCACACAAAAAACGCTTGATGCCACACCGTTTGTTGCTGCGGGGCGCACGCTTATCCCTATCAGGTATGTTATCGAGCCGCTAGGTGGCAAAGTGACCTGGAACCAAAAGCTAAAGGAAGTAGATATAACGTTAAAGGGAACAACAATCAAGCTCTGGGTTGGCAAGGCGCAAGCTGAAGTCAATGGGAAGAGCACCCCTATAGATAGCTCAAACTCAAAGATTATGCCGATAATCTACAAGAGCAGGGCATTCGTTCCGCTTCGCTTTGTGCTTGAGACCGTCAAAGCCGAAGTGCTGTGGGATCCTACCGAGAAAAGCGTCCTCGTCAGGTATCCTGTCCCGTCGCTGCTGACATTTGACGCCCCAGGCTTTTCAATTAAGTATCCTGATAACTGGACAAAGGCAAGCGATAGAACCGCTTTGTTTACTTCTCCCGAGGATGATAATCAGGTGGTAGTGCGGTCGCAAGAAGTCTCATCAACAGTTACATTTGCTGATTTTGTAACGGCCAATGTAGACGATCTGCAACAAACGGCGGGTTTCAAAGTACTCGAATCTATGGATGCTACCGTGGGCGGCATTGCAGCTCATAAAGTAACATTTACATCACTTGATAACGGCGTAACGTCGGAGTTTACGCAATACTGGGTAATGAAGAACAGCACCGTGTATATCGTGCAATACAGCGCCAGCGATGCCCTCTTTGCAAACTACATGTCGATGTTCTCGCAAACGGTGGGTTCATTCACGCTGAAATAGGTGCTGATCGCTCTAGCGTTTACGTCAAAAAGCCCTGTATGAGTATACAGGGCTTTTTATTTTTGTTGCTAAATGACGATAACAATTCCATCCGTGAGTTCCCTTAGCCGTCTTGTTACGTTCCCGGTACGCAGCCAAGATCCAGGACATCATTAAGACAAAACCCGTGATGACATTTAAGAATGCTTTTCACAAGGTAAAGCCTTGGATTTCCGCCATACAGTTAAGCAGCACGATAAACGACCAGACGACAATGCCGGCTAATGCAATACCTAAAATATTAAATATAAGCACTCCATTATGGCTGCTATGCGTCGGTGTAAAAAACATTCCAGGTCAGCGATATACGACTGCGGCATAGTTCCCTGCGGGAATGCCTCTCGCCAAACATCAGAACGCGGGGCACCCAGAGTAGCTGCTCTCAGGTTACCGGCGCACGAGCCCATGCAACCGCTGTAATTGAATTTGCATTACTATGAATATAATTTCGGCAACGCCCCTGAAACTTGTCATGGTATAGCCGGGAAACATATACGAAGACCGAGCGACTTTACTATCTCGATGCTTGCATCGATACCGAGTTCGCTTACGGCCTCCTTAGCATTTGCCTCTAGCTTCTTGCAGTTGGTGCAGCCCGTCCTAAGATTTTGATCTCTATGAAATCTTCCTAAAATTACTTGATTGTATATATCCGTTAAAAATTGAGCTTTTCAGAGACGGTTCATATTAGTCGGTGCTTTTGATTTTCAGCAGAGTTACTCCAATTCGCTCTTAGTCTATAGTTACGCAGAATTTGCAGTGTGAAATACTCTCCTGGGCTTTCGCTGACCCATTACTATTGAACTTCGCGGAAGAAGTGGCCGGTTGTTGATTCCTGTCTATGGAATAGATTATCGGCTTTTTTCAGTACCGACGTGATGTCGGGATTACCGGCCGTTATGAGGTCGATTGCCTCTCGATACGCGGCAACCACATCGCGGACTTCTTTTTCCTCGTAGCGGTTAAGCAGAAGGCGGATCGAAGAAACGCCTGCGTCGATGATATTCCCGGTATTCGGCAGCAAGTAGAGTTCACGCGAGTTATAGATATGCGAGCGGCAATTGCTATCCTGCTCGATGGGGAACTTAAAACCCTTTTCATCCTTGATATAGAAGCTCTTGTAGGCGCACGTCGCACAGCTTTTCTTCGAGGCGCTCGGTACGCAATGCTCCGTGGTCATTACCTCGAGCCAACCGTGTGCCAGCACTTCAAACGGCCAGCTGATAGATGACGTGATTTCCCGTACCTGGTCGAGCGTGAGTTCCGGCGACAGACAGATTCTGGCGGCAACTTCTTCCATAAAGAACCGCGCGGCTACCCGGTTAAAAGTATTGACGTGATAATCGAGGAACACAGGTAATCCCAGAGTTTGTACGGGCTCGAACAACCCGAAATTATCGGCAAGCACGGCATTGAACGAACCGTTGTTTTCCTCCAAGAACTTCATGAGCGAGGTGATTTCCTTCTCATGCAGGATGTTGCCGGTAGCATATGCGATTCTTACACCGGTCGCCGATCTGAGATCGGTCAATCTTTCAAAATCGACCGGCTCCAACCTCTTGAGGCCCGGCCTGATGTATATCCAATCCGCGCCGCTGACTGCGGCGGAACGTGCCTGGTCGACGGTGCTTACATCGGCTGCTAATATCGGCTTTGCTTTGCCCTTTTTCGGGGGAGTCTTTTGAGGCGCCATGATATCATCGAGTTCATCCAGCGCCCTGCGGGCCGACAAATTTTGGCGTCGATATGCTTTAAGGCGCACGGCATCAAGGCGCTCGATGAGGTCGCGTCGGAGTTCGTTGAGTTTGCCGAGCGGCACCATCGCGCCTTCTTCGATCTTAATGTCCCACGATTCAACCTCGTATTCGGTGCTGCCGAGCCTGTTTAGCTGCGCTATTACGTCGATATCGGTAAGCGATCTGTGTTCACCCCGCTCAGCGAGAAAACCGCTGGTTACCTCCGACGTTTCATTGCCGTACGGCTCTGCCACACGCGCCGTAAACTCTAAGGGCTTATCAATCTCAATGCGTGCGCTCATGTGAATCGGGATTTTGCGGTCGCCGCCACGCTTGATGACTTCTCGCGCAGCCCGGACCAGTTTTTCGTTATGCACGCGAAATACCCGGTCGCCTGTGTTGATGCGGTGGCGTTTCCCCTCTACAATAACGACCGCCTTTGAATCCTGCGGCGCACAATCAACTGCTTTGTCGTCTACAAAGAGCTTACCGACTTTCGAGCGCACTCTTCCGCCTTGGCTCACCCATACTTCAATTTCATCGCCGATACAGAGTTCGCTTCTGAGCTGTATGCCGAGGCGTGCGGTATACACGTCCAGGTAGGTAACGCGCCCGATAAGGACGCCGCGGTCGCTCGGGCGTTCGAAGCTCATGAGCTGCCCGTCGCGAACCCCCTTCATATAGCCCTCGGTAAAACCGCGGCTAAACGCTTCTTTGAGCTCCTCGATCTCCTCGTCTGAAACATGATAGTTATCCGGGTCGCCTTTATAGCGGTCGATTGCCGCCCTATAAATGCGAACGACGGTCGCCACGTACTCGGGCGACTTCATGCGCCCCTCGATCTTGAGAGCCGAGACACCGGCTTCAGCAAGCTCGGGGATTAGTTTTATGCCGGCGAGATCGCGCGTGCTCATAAGATGCCTGCCCGGTGTCGGCCAAACCTCTTCTTTTTTGCCCGGCACGAGCAGTTCGTAACTCATCCGGCAAGCTTGCGGGCACATGCCGCGATTGCCGCTGCGATTTCCTACCATGCTGCTGAAAAGGCACTGGCCCGAGTATGAAAAACACAGCGCTCCATGGATAAAAGTTTCAATCTCGATATCGGTCGCTGTGCAAATGTCGTGGATTTCTTCGATGGATAGCTCGCGGGCAAGCGTAATTCTTGAGGCCCCATGTTCCTCAATGAATTTTGCCATCTCTACGTTATGCGTATTCATCTGCGTGCTCGCGTGGAGCCTTATCCCCGGGAGCAGCTCGCGCACCAGCTTAAATACACCCCAGTCCTGCACAATAACAGCGTCGGTGCCGGTATTATATATCTTCACCAGGTTTTCAATCGCTGATGGCAGTTCTTCATCTGAAACAACCGTATTGAAAGCGACATATACTCTTACACCTTTAAGGTGAGCGTCTTTTATCGCATCGTACAACTCTTCGATGGTGAAGTTATCGGCCCCACGCCGTGCGCTGAATTTGTCGATGCCTACATAGATGGCGTCGGCGCCGCTGTTGAGCGCCGCATTAAATGCCGTCCGGTTGCCCGCCGGCGCTAGAAGTTCAAGGTTTTTGTTCATTGTAATAAAATACCCCAGCTCACGTATTTAAACAAGCATTACAAAACTATCCTTGAGATTAGGTATGCCCTATACATTAGTTTAATTTTCCCCAATCGCGATAAAAACTGAAAAGATTCAAGCTCAACCAAACCGTTTTAGGGAATAGATAAAACACACGCATACTCAACTAACAGAAGCCATGGTCCATTCGCAGAAAGAGTGATGACGGTTGAAGAAATATTTCTTTTTAATATTATTGGGATTCTTTCTCACTGTCTTTCTTGCCGATAGCTTTGCCGGAGAAGCAGATCAGTTTACGAAAGTAGAAAACTTGGGAATAACTCAAACCGCCCAAAGATCGTATGTTATGGCCGACAACGGAACTGTCCTCGCCCGTTTATACCTTGAAAACCGCGAGGATGTACCGCTCAGCAAAGTGCCCAACCATGTTCAGCAGGCGTTTGTTGCAATTGAAGACGAGCGCTACTACGAACATCACGGGGTTGATTACTACGGTATCGCGCGGGCGCTGGTAACGGATATTAAAAGCGGCAAAGTCGTTGAAGGCGGTAGCACGATAACGCAACAATACGTAAAAAACAGTATCGGAGAGAAGGACCGTACGGTTACGAGAAAGCTTCGCGAGGTGTTCCTGGCATCAAAGCTCGAGCAAAAGTACTCGAAGCGAAAGATACTCGAAGCGTATCTTAATACCATTTACTTCGGTCAGGGTGCGTACGGAATAGAGGCTGCGTCAGAGGTCTTTTTTGACAAAAAGGTTAGCAGCTTGTCGCTGGCCGAGGGCGCGTTGCTTGCGGGTGTTACCAAGTCACCCGAGTATTTCTCCCCGTATACGAACCCTGAGCATGCCTATGAGCGACAGAGGATCGTTCTCGATAAAATGGTCAAGTTGCATATGATAACACCGGAAATGGCGGATGCGGCTAAGCAAACAAAGCCGAGGCTCACAGCTCTTAAGTCGGAAACCATTATCTGCCCTCATTTTGTAGAATACGTAAAGAAAGAGCTAATCGACCACTATGGTGTGGATAAGGTCTTTAAGGGCGGCCTGCGGGTTTACACGACGCTTAACTTGCGGGCGCAGCACATCGCGGAAAACGCGATTGACAACGAGCTTTACTACAAGCACGATCCTGAAGCCGCTTTAGTATCGATAAACCCAAAAAACGGCCATATCGTTGCGATGGCGGGCGGCCGTAATTTCAGCACATTAAAATATAATCTTGCGACACAAGGCAAACGCCAGCCTGGATCTTCATTTAAAACATTTGTGCTTGTCACGGCGTTAAAACAAGGATATTCGCCTAACGATATGTTTGATGGCAGTTCACCTCAAGCTATACGTATCGGGGGGCCCAACCCCTGGATCGTACACAACTGCGAAGGTGAAAGCAGCGGCGATATAACGCTGCGCGATGCCACCGTGCATTCGATTAATGCCGTATACGCACGGCTCACCGTCAAAGTCGGCCCCAAAAACGTATGGCGTACTGCCCATGCTATGGGTATTACCACGTACAACCACCCATACCCGTCTATGGGAATCGGCGGTTTGACTGTCGGCGTGTCGCCGCTTGAGATGGCGAGTGCGTATGCTACACTGGCAAACGGCGGTATTTACATAAAACCTGTGGCAATTTCCAGCATATTGGATCCAAATGGCGATCTTTTCGCACAAGCGATGCCGTCCAGGTCACGAGCGATTAGCCCGCAAGTCGCAGCCGAGGCGATAGATATACTTCGCGGCGTTATAACACGCGGCACGGGCACGGCCGCCGATATAGGTCGCCCCGCAGCCGGCAAAACCGGTACGAACGAAGAATACCGGGACGCCTGGTTTGTCGGTTTCACCCCAAACCTCGCAACTGCTGTTTGGATGGGTTACCCGCAAGCGCAGGTTTCGATGTATGATGTGCACGGTAACCGCGCGTACGGAGGTATTATCCCCGCTTCGATTTGGGAGCGTTACATGAAAAGAGTGCTGGTAGATACGCCTGCATCGAGTTTCCCCGAACCTAAAGGAGCTTGGGATTCTCGCTCACACTCTGATAAATCATCCATAAACGCGGATAACAAGAACTATTCTGGCGGACCGCGCAAATCTCGAAGGAGGTCCCTTCATAACCAATGGAACCAGCAGCAAGGGCAGCAGCAATCGACGACGACACAAGACACATCATGGCAAACACCGCAAACCACACAAGCGCCACCGGTAGATTCAACCGCACCGTCAACGCCATCAACACAAAACAACTCCGGCAATTCCTGGCAACAAACGCAACCGAATACGTCGGTGACCCCGCCCGGCCAGCAACGCCAAAATCAACAAAACCGGCAGCCGGATCAGCAAGGTACCGGCAATGGCGATAGGCCGTCCACGACCTATCAGCAGTAGCTAGTTACAGCGGCTTGTATTGCATCCATCCGTATATGCCATCGGTTTACGTGGGGATCGTTTTTGCTAATGCAGCTATATGTGAGTGGTCTTTGCGGTGAGCGCTCGCTTCTTCGCCCCATAAAAAGCTGCGGCTTCCATCGAATTGTCGAGCTCTATAACTTCGATATTCTCACCATATTTCCTGCGAAGTGCGAGCACAATCAGGTAATCGGCGAACCAGGGGTTTTTCGGCAGAAGCGGGCCGTGTAAATAGGTGCCGAAAGCGTTTTTGTAACGGCAGCCTTCATGCTGAGACGCGCCATCATTGCCATAACCTTTGATAACTTTGCCAAAAGGCGTAACGTCTTCTTGCAAGTATGTTTTCCCGCTATGGTTTTCGAACCCTACGAGCTCAAGCTTCCGCAGCTTCGAGCCCCTGAATAACAGCGCTCTATCTACCGGTGTCATAAATGAATAGCAGTCGATAAGCGTGTTGCCGATCATGCGGTCGTCGCTTCCTTCTGTATGCACGTCAAATACACCGATGCCGGGTAGCTCAAGGCCTTCCTTTGTCCTAAAGTAATGCCCAAAGAGCTGGTATGCCCCGCAAACCGTGAGCGCGCATACCCCCTGCTCGATAGCCTCTTTTAACGCGCACTCCCGTTGTTTCAGATCATGAGCGATTACCTGCTGCGAGCGATCTTGCCCGCCGCCCATGAGAATGATATCGGCTGCATTAAAATCAACCGAATCACCCTGCTTGACATGGGTTACGACAACATCGAAGCCGCGCCACTCGCACCGTTTAACAAGTGCAAGAACGTTTCCGTAATCACCGTAAAGGTTCATCGCATCCGGATACAAATGGTAGAGATTGATGCTGATGTTGCTCATGCGACTTCCTTCCAGAAACCCTCGACAAAGCCTTTTCTCGTCAAGTAATTCCTTATATGCAGCATACCGGTATACGTCGCCAGAACGTACAACGTTTCACCATCGCCAGTGCGCGATAACGCCTGTTCAAAAGCATCATCGATCGTTTCAACTAAGACAATCTTACCCGTCTCGAATCCTTCATATTTAAAGCGAAGCGCCATATCCCCCGCCCTGATTCCCGTTGTGTAGATAAAGTTCGAGTGCCTGGGTAACGCTGAGATATCGGCATCCCATATCCATGAAATATCGGTGCCGTCCGCAAAGTTATCGTTTAGCACGAGCATAAAATTTCGCGCTTCGCTATCGGTGCTGAGCGTCTCGGCGATCTGCGTTAAGCCGATCGGGTTTTTAATAAGCAGAAGATAGGTTTCCTTGCCGTTTACCACGAAGCGCTCCATGCGGCCGAACGCCGCATCTGAATTCGTCAGCGCCATAGAGATATTGCGCTCATCCACATCTAAGGTTGATACAAGCGCGTATGCGGCGAGAGAATTATACACATTGTAGGTGCCCGATAATCCGAGTGCGACATCCAGCGATTTGTCGCTGCCGCGCAAGGTTACGGATGAATTCTTAACCCCGTGCAGGTAGATGTTATGCGCTTCGAAGTCGAGCGGAGGCCGTTTAAAGTCGCAGTTCGGGCAGGAATAGAGCCCGAGATGACCGTAGAAACGCCGGTCAAATTGCAGCTCTGAGCCACATATAATACAGTCCTTGCTGTCCATTGATGCTCTGGAGGTCGATATGTAACGGGCTTCGTCGAGGCCGAAGAACGCGACTCTACTGCGCTCATTTACATCACGGGCAAGCCATGCTACCAGCGGATCGTCTGCATTAAGAAGCACCATTGCACCCTGAAGCGGCGCGATTGAACTGCCTATCATTCGCGCGGTGGTATCGAGTTCACCATAGCGGTCGAGCTGATCTCTAAAAAGGTTTGTCACCAGCACGATTTTTGGTTTCAGTTGCGGTATGGCGTTCGGCATTGTGGCTTCATCCACCTCGAAGAGCCCGATATCACCGCGCGTCCGGCCAAATATCGTCGATTGCTCGATCAAAGCCGACGCTATCCCCCGAACAAGATTAGAGCCCGTCCGGTTATGCACGACCTTATAACCTGACTCGCGCAGTATCTCCGCCGCATATTTTGCGGTGGTCGTTTTGCCGTTCGTTCCGGTTATAACGATTGTGCCGTGTTTAAGCTTGCTTGTTATCTTAGCAATAAGCCGTGGGTCGATCCTAAGTGCGACAAGCCCTGGGAGGGCTGAGCCGCCGCCGGCTTTAAAAAGCCTGCTCAATAGTATTATGATCTTTCCGGCAATCACAGCTAAGAATTTCATTATCTCGCCTGATATATCTCGTGTTAATGCGGTTTGGTTCAGCTTCATAAGATATGTAACCATTCGTGGCTTTTTGAAACCTTTACTTATCCCCTGTTAACCCCGTTGCACACGCATTAATCCGGAAGTCGTTATGACTTTAACGCCCTGAGCTTCTATTTTATCGAGGTACAAGTTCATTCCTATCGCATCGCTTGCGATATGACCTGCCACTATAAGATTGATGTGGCTTTCGCTTGCTTTCTTCCTGAGCTTCTCGCTAAAGTGCATACCGATTATGGTGCCGACGCCGGCTGTGCTGAGCCGCTCCATCGCGCTCTCGGGCCCTTCGGTACCGCCTGTCATATCAACGACGATTCTACCAGGACGTTTGCTCGCTTCACCGGCTATGAGCGTTGGGCCGCTTCCCTTTTTTGCCGCATCTTTATACTCAGGTATCTCGCGAAGCGCTTTAACAATATCGCCGAGCGTGCTCGGGGATTTCGCATCGACATGGCGCTGGACAAATCCTTGTACCATGTTATCGCACGGTGTATGCGTGCACATAAACGCGAATCCAAGAAGTTTGGCCGCATCGACAGAGCGCATGTGGTTTACGGGCATAAGACCCCGGCGAACCTCGGCCATCCGTTCGCCGATTAAATCTTCACCGACATTGATCGGTACACCCTGCTTTTCCCACATATCGGCTTGCATCGCCATAACGCCCGCCAACTCCGCAAGCGCCCGGCCTTCGGGATGGTGTGCATGGACAAGATCGATTGTCTCACCTTTTTCACGTAACCGGTCGGCAAGAACAATCTCTTGCGTTTCCATGTCGATACCGGCCATTAAGCCCCTGATCTCCATGTCGGGATCGCCCAAGAGAATCCGGGTATCGGTATACGGGTTATCGAGCGACTCAACGTCGAAGTATTCTTTTTCGTCATCTTTGAGCCCCTCATATGCTTCCTTCTTTTTGTCGAGGAGTTTTTCAATTTCGGCTTCACCGCGCGGATCATGATTAATTCCAAGCTCAACCGCTAAATCGTACATTGCGCGCAACTTCATCTTTTACACAACCTCCTTGAGATAAGAACACATATCTAAAATACTTGTTTTTACCACTTTAACGACTCACGTATGGATTCCCGTCAATGGTAAACCTTAAAAGCATGTCTGTGCCTGCAGATATGCCTATCCTCGAAGATGCGGCGACTGCAAACTTACCGGCATCATCGGCTGAGCGCCTGTGATTATTGCTACCGTCGCATTTGCCGCGAGCGTCGTAACTGCAGTCCGCGAAAAAAAGACAGCCCGGTACGGTTACATCCGCACCGTTATCACGCAAATCGATACTCAAAGCCTTGGTTAGTTTGCCCGGCCCGTTCGTAAGTTCAACCGTGCTCTTGGCAGGCCGGTTTTCAAACATCTCCCCAACGCCGGATAGAGGCTCGATCGCCCGTATAAGAACCGCTCCTGCATGCCCATCGGGCTCGGTAACAACATTGAGCAGGCTATGCACGCCGTAATTAAGATAGACATAGGCCTTTCCGGCCCGGCCGAACATTATCGCATTCCGGGACGTCATGCCGCGGCATGCGTGGCTCGCCGGGTCATTCTCACCGAAATACGCCTCCGTCTCGACGATGCGCGCGACAAGTACTGATTTTGGCATAGTTCTGACGATTATCTTACCCAGCAGATCGACCGCAACTTCGTCGGTACGGCGTTCGTAAAACGAAACCGGCAATGGGTTATAAACATCGGTAATACTTTTTGTGGTCAACATTAAGAATAAATTATAGCATATACTACGGTCTCTTCTGCCGCATTAAACGCTTGATCTCTGCGACGTCGTAAGTGTTGATAACATCCTCTTTGGTAAGCCAGCCGCGCTGCGCCGTCGCGACACCGTAGCGCATATAGACCATATTGCCGGTGACATGGGAATCGGTGTCAATCGTAAATTTGCAGCCGTAACGGTCCTTAGCTTCGCGCAGGTAATCGTCTTTGAGGTCGAGCCGGTTCGGATAGGCGTTCAGCTCGAGAAACGTTCCGGTGCCCGCCGCTGCTTTGAACACAGCCTGCAAATCAACATCATACGGCGGCCGCTGGCCGAGAATACGCCCGGTCGGGTGACCGATGATGCCGACATAAGGGTTCTCAATCGCCCTTACAATCCGCCTCGTCATCTGTTCTCTCGATTGATTGAAACCACCGTGAACCGAGGCGATAACGACATCAACCCGGCCCAATACCTCCGGCCCGAAATCGATGTTACCTTCATTGTCGATGTTGGTTTCCATGCCGCACATAATTTCTATATCGGTGTAGCGCTCATTAAGCTCGCGTATTTCCCGTATTTGTTGTTCGAGCTCTTCGGGGGTAAGGCCGCCGGCTATACGCAGTTTTTCAGTATGATCGGAAATCGTTATGAATGTGTAGCCGATCTCACGCGCCATATTAACAATTGCTTCGATATCGTTAATGCCATCGCTCCAGTTGCTGTGCACGTGAAAGTCGCCTTTGATATCGCTCAACTGCACTAGTGCGGGCAATTTATGCGCCTGAGCCGCTTCGATTTCGCCCTTGTCCTCGCGAATCGTAGGCGGGGGCGTGTCCATATCCATTATCTGATAGACTTCTTCTTCCGTCCTGCCGGCAAGCCGTTCATCCGTTACCATATCGAAAACGCCGTATTCGTTTAACTTGAGCCCCCGCCGTCTCGAGATATCGCGCAAGTGGATATTGTGCGCTTTAGATCCGGTAAAATACTGAAGCGCGGCGCCATATTCGTGCGGGGCAACGACACGTAGGTCTATCTGCAGGCCGTTGCGCGCAACGATACTGCTCTTTGTATCTCCTTTGGCCAGCGTATACGCCACTTCCGGCATTGTTGTGAAGAAATCCATAACCATCCCGGGATCGGTGCTCGACGCAAGCAAGTCGATATCGCCTATGGTATCTCGCATACGCCGCAGGCTCCCCGCTAGATTCGCCCGTTCGACGAAGGGCTGTTTCCGCAGCAGTTCAACTATCTCGTGCGCGATAGGATACGCTTCCGACAAGAGGATGCGCTCGTGCATTTTTTCGAATTGCCGGATGCCTCGTTCGATGTTTTCCTCGGTTTTTCGACCGAAGCCCCGCATGCGCTCCAACTTATGCTCGGCAACGGCTTTTTCAAGCTCATCCATCGTGCTAATGCCGAGCTCATCATAGATCCGTTTTGCTTTCTTAGGGCCGAGACCCGGTATATCCATAAGCTCCGTGAGCGACTCGGGTACTTTTTTCTTTAGGTCCTCGTAGTAGGGCAGCCGCCCTGTCGTTATGAGCTCTTCAAGCCGCTGCGCCGTATGCGCGCCCACACCGGGAATTGCTTCCAATGCTTCTACACCGCCCTCGGCATATATCTCCGTAAGGGGTCTGCTAAGTGCGCGTATGCTCGCTGCCGCTTTATGATACGCGCGTATCCTAAACGTGCTCTCGCCGATAACGTCGAGCATATCGCCTATCTCATCAAGAATATTAGCCGCTTCGTTATTGTCGATTTCCCCGCGCCGGAGCGCCTGCTCGGCCATAATCATCATCCTTTATCAGCTCTTAGGCTTATCAATACGATCGCAGTTACTGAAAAATTGCGCAGCCACTGCTTCGGTTTTATCTATTCCAATATAAAATCTTTTCATAACTATTCGCTTTTATATCTCTACTAGATATTGTAACCAGCTTGTACGCTAGGCAAACGTCACATATAGCGTGTAAACGGCAAATTACCTGTAGCGAAGATATATGCTAGCCCTACAATCCGGTTTGCTGTACTATAATCGTCTAGGAATACTTGCGTTCACATACGTCTGAAATACTTAGATTCAATAAGGAGCATACATTTTCTATGGAACAGGAGAAGGCAGCAACGAAGGCTAAGCCTAGAACTCAAGAGACAAACTCCAGCGGTTTGAAGCTCGCGCTCGCAGGATACACCGTCTTGTTTGTCGGTAAACTTGTTACATATTTCATGACAGGCATCGGCGTAATGTACGCCGAAGCACTGCATAGCCTTGCAGACATGCTGATTTCGGGGTTTTTACTGATTGCTTTAATCTGGGCCCGTAAACCTGCCGACCGCGAATACCGTTTTGGATACGGCCGTGCAGAAAACGTGGCGGCACTTGTTGCAGCTACCGTTTTTATCTCGTTTACCAGCCTCGAGTCGTTTCGCAGCGCTATTCCTAAACTAACCGGGAGCGTCGAGCCAGAGTACTCCAATTTAACGCTCGGCCTTATTGTTACCGGCGTGGCTATAGTGATCAGCGCTTTGCCGCTCTTTAAAATCTGGTTTAGTAAAGCGAAAGGCGCGGCTTCGAAAGCACAGTTTATCGAGTCGATAAACGATGAGATTGCGCTCCTTGCAGCGCTGATCGGCATCTTCTTCATCAAGGAAGGCGTGTTGATAGCCGACGGGATTGCTTCCATCGTCGTCGCCGTCGTAATCGCGGTTAACGCCGGCATTCTCTGGTGGGAGAACGCTCGTACACTCATGGGGCGATCGCCCGACAGCAATTTCTACCAAGACGTGCAGCGAATCGTAACAGCGGTCGAGGGTGTCAAGGATGTGCATGATATGCAGGCCGAATACATAGGCAATGGTGTCAGGTTAGACCTTCACGTCGAAGTGCCGTGGGGTACCCCGATTGAGCGTGCGGATAAGATTGCCCACGAGGTCGAAGCGCAAATCATCACGACGATTGAAAATGCGTTTTGCACGGTCCATGTCGATCCGGAAGGCGTAAAGTCGTAAACCTATCGCTGTTTAAATCCACTTCTTGCGCCTGAAGTACATAACCATACTTAGCGCTACGAGCAGCATTATCAGTAAAACAACCGGATAACCCCATCGTGAGCTGAGCTCGGGCATATATCTAAAGTTCATTCCATATAAACCAACGATAAACGTAAGCGGGATGAATATCGTCGATACAATCGTTAACACTTTCATGACTTCGTTGAGCCTGTTGCTGACGCTCGAGAGATAAATGTCGACCATCCCCGAAAGCATGTCGCGGTACGTCTCGATGGTGTCGATAACCTGGATTGTGTGATCGTATACATCGCGCAAGTAGATTCTCGACGACGGTTGGATGAGGCGCGATTCACCCCGCTCCAACGTTCCGATCACCTCTCGAAGCGGCCATACCGAGCGGCGCAAGAATATCATTGTGCTTTTAAGATTATGTATAGACTCGAGCGTTTGCCGTTCGGGCGAGGCTACGAGCTCGTCTTCCAGGTCGTCAACCTCTTCACCCAGCATCTCCATTATTGCAAAATAGTTATCGACTACCGAGTCTATCAGTGTGTAAGCGAGGTAATCGGCGCCCATGCTCCGCAAACGTCCCGTTGCCACCTTAAGATGCTCGCGAATACCATTGAAGGTATCGCCTTCGATGCCTTCCTGAAACGAGATTACGTAGGTCTCGCCCAGAATAATGCTCACCTGCTCTGTTGTGATGTCGATTCCGTCACTCTTAGCATAGAGCATCTTGAGAACGATATAGAGGTAATCGCCGTAATCCTCGACTTTCGGGCGCTGATTTGTATTAAGGATGTCTTCAAGCACCAGTGAGTGAATGTTGAAGCACTCGCCCAACCGCGAGAGCACGTCAACCTGGTTAATCCCTTCTACATCAATCCACGTGACTACGCCCTTCTCTTTTTTAAGCGCGCACGCCTCTTCAATACCAAGAACGAGTTCCTGGTATGTTTCCGGTGAGTATTCAATAGCGGTTATCTTGACACCCTGCGTTCGCTCCCGGCCAATATGCACCAATGTGCCAGGTGGAAGACCCGCCTTTTGCGACCGTCTTTTTACGTGTTTTGCCATATTATCACCTGCTAATCTGAGCGCACTTTGGCGAGCTCGTTTTTTCTGGGATTAAACGGACAGGGAATCCTGCAATTCGGGCAAATCTTAACGCGATACAAAACCAGCGCGTAAAGGCCGAGCGCCGATGCCAGTATGCCAATCGCGATATTCAGCATAAACGTAGCAATTATATAAGCGCCGATAATGATAAGGGCAAGCGGGTAGAACAGCCATGCCTCGGATGTTGAAAAACCCATCCTGGTAAAGCGCATGCTTTTACGTTGAGGCCGGTACGGGCAGCTTATATCGCAGAAGTTGCATAAGCGCACCCGGTGAACGCCGTACCACAAGAATATAATGACGGCCAAACTAAGCCCGGCAAGAACGATGTTAACTCGTGAGACCGCATACGCGCCAACGAGAAATATTGAGGCAAACGTCATTACGATGAGCGATCGCTCTAGGTCATCAAACCCCCTGCCGGGATTATCGTTTTTAGTTTCTTCTGAAGACATAACTTCCCCTGAATCAGGTCTCTTGCAGCACTTTAGGGCGCCGCACCCAGAGAACCCGCAAATCGACAAGCGCATGTATCAACATCGACGGTATAAGGCTACCAGAAAACACATAAAGCCCGCCTAAGCCCGCGCCAAGAAGCCCGGTAGCTATAATGCCACGACAGCCCTGATATGCATGGGCTACACCGAAGATAATCGATGACACTAGCAACGGTAGAGCTACACCGGCACTCGGAATCATGAACGAAAGGTACAGGATCACGAAACCCCTGTATAATAGCTCTTCACAAACGCCCGCTGTAATAGAGAGCGCTACCCAGATACGGCGCTCACGCCGGGTGTTCGGCAACAACGCCAGCGCAGACTCTTCGGAGCTCGCCAACGCTTCCTGCCCTTTTGCCGACCGGGCCAATATAACCATAGCAATAATGCCGATGATAGCGACGGTTAATAAACCTAAGAGAAGCAGGGTCGAACCCGCTTTCGGTAGCTGCAACCCGATTAAGCCCGGCAAATTTAGTATCAACGGCGCAAGAGCGGCGATCGTCACCACTACGAGCACCCACTCGAGTATTATAGTCCGCAGATAAAAAGGTATTTTGAACCCCGGGTCCACCTTGAGTCGCTCGACAAGCTTGCGATACTGCAGAATCCCTGTTACCGGCTCAACAACAACGAGATAAAAAAACAGCAGATGTGAGATTACGGGCATGTATCCTGTTAATCGCACTCAGCAATTCCTTTCGACTACCGGTAGTAAGGGCCTCTACGCTCAGCCCACTTATCTACACCAATCCCTTTTATTACATTTAGATTCTGTTCGATGCCTCTGTGAACCTTCTTTAACACGTGCGTGCTACGAGTTTTTGATTAGCATTATGCTTTCCTCAAGTTTCTCATAGAAACCATGTGTCGCGAAAGCCTGCCGCGTATAAATCATAACCGCACCTTCAAGGTGCGGTTTGCACTAGCCCTATAAGGGCATGATACCTGCCGCATCTTAAAGTGCATGATACTGTCTTCTGCATTGTTTACCTGGCTATCCCTTAAAGGGATTATCCTCTTCCTTGAGGTTGTCCATTACCTGATCGTGGTGCTGTTGCTCGCGTATGTATTTCTTAATTGTCTCTTCGTTAATGCCAACCGTTGATACGTAGTATCCCTTACACCAGAAGTGCCGAGAGCCATACTTGTATTTCAAATTACCGAATTGCTCAAATATCATGAGCGAACTCTTGCCTAAAAGGATAGCCCATTATCTGTGCTACGCTATATTTCGGCGGAATCCTTAGACACATGTGTATGTGGTCGATACAGGCGTTTGCCTCAACTATTTCAATTCCCCTGTAGTGGCACAGTTTTCTAAGTATTGCGCCGATTTCTTTCTTGTACTTGCCGTAGATGATCTTTCTTCTAAATTTTGGCGCCCATACGATGTGGTACCGGCAGTTCCATCGTGTATGCTCTTGACTCGCATCCATACCTGTTTGCTCTCCTTTGCTTGGTTTGAAGACAGTATCACTTCAATCCTAGTGCAAAGGAGAGCTTTTTTATCTCTACTACAACGGCTCCGCCTTATTTGAACTCCCCCGTATAACGGGGGGTTTTCGCTTGCGCAAAAAAGGGCTCCGCGTTACCGCGAAGCCCTTGCTTTGAAGCCCCTGAAAGGGTGTTAAGGCTATGAAGCCTTTTTGATAATCTCTTGTGCCTTTGCTGCCATATTCGGGAAAAGATCTCCCGGCACGGTTCCTTTACCTAAAGTCTTAAAGACCATATACCGTGCGCAATTGGTGTTGTCACCTTGGCAGTATTTCTTCTTATACATATCTGCCATAGATGGCATGCCTGACATTCTGTCATGGAAGAAAGGACACCCTGCAATACATTCACAATCTGCCAATTCTAGCACCTCCCTTGTTGCAATTCGTAAAATAATACGTTGATAGACATAATATCGGCGCTAGAACTCTGAACTTTACACTTTTTTTTTTACGCTACAAGCGCTTTTTCATTATAAGTGCTGGTAAGTTCTTAAAGGATAGAGGCTTTATTCTATGTTATATTACTGCACGCGTACCAATAACGTAGCTAAGGAGCGTTCCCCGGCTTATGTTGAAAGTGGCTTACGGTGGTTACGTATGACTCATCGGTCATCCCGAATGCGAGCAAATACCGCCAGAGCGGTTTTTCCTTCTCGAGATACTGCGAAAGCGATAAACCCATAAGCAAGTCCTCAGGTTTATAAGAAGTGTCGAGAGCACGATGATCGCCGAGGATACGCCACCCTGCAGCATCCCGGCGGCCATGAATTGCGCGGCTCCCGCAAATACAATGAGCGACATGAACGAGGTTTCGGCGACTGCGAGCTTTGCCTGCGACGACATTACGCCGTAAGCAAGCCCGAACGGTATTACACCCAGCATGAGGGGTGCGGTCCTTTTTGTCCCTAGAATTATCTCTTTTGAAATCACTATAAAACGGCGAAGTTCTTTGTCTCATCCGCCAGCGCATTGATATACGCATCCATTTCCATCTGGCGCTGGTGCCCTATTTGTTGACCTTTCAGCGTGTGCAACCTTCCGGGGAGTTCCTGACTAAAGCGCCTGATAAGTGCAATGGTCTTCTTTGTATTGGGCGTCCACTCATCACGGCCTACGGTTGAGAGCAGGCGCATGATTCCAATCGCGCCCATGTAATCAAGCACATCGGCGTCATGAAAAATGACCGCTTCAACGGGCATTGCCGGTTTAGCGTAAAACATATGCCCGCGCACTATATCGCGGACAAGCGGTAGTTTCTCCAGCGGGAACCCCATAGGGGTGAGTATCTGGTCTGCAAGCTGGGCCGAGCGATCCGAGTGTTCGACACGCTCAAGTTTGTACGGCTCAAACGCACCTGCATCGTGAATAAAGGCCGACGCAAACAGCGCGTCTTCATCGATCTGAATGGGCTGAGCCTCTATGAGAGTCTTCGACATTTCGTATACTCGTCTGTAGTGCTCAAAGCCCCTGCTTGGGTGGTTAAACTGTTTTGCAAAACCAAGCAATGATTCTTTCCATGTAGGCCCACCTTCCCGAGCGTTCATGTTACGTGCTTCAGGTTTATCTACGACATTTGCTCTGCTTCTCATCGGGCCCCCTTAACGCTAAACTCATGATAATCAGGGAATATTGCTTGCTTGGCAGATGATACTCTAGGGCGAAGCTATTCCTGCCTTTAATAATTGATTGTGCCAGTTGTCACGCAAAACTACAAGGGATGCTACCGGAGTTTTGTAACATTTTCCGATACCATCCCTTTATTTTTTTACGCCGTCGCCCGCATCGTTCTCATTTTGGGATAAAGCTGGTCTACAGTTTGCTGTGCGTCGTTTAACCAATTCTCACGCTGCTCAGGCGTACTGATCAACACCGGGCTATAGAGACGACGGTAGAAGTTTTTTATACCACAGAAGCCGAGGACATTTCTATGCCATAATTCAGCCAGCGAATTTCCGTATATTTGTTCTTCTAGGTCGGGCGGTGTATTTGATGTATTTATCAAAAGCGCGCTCTGGGTTTTTAATAGACCTACCGGCATGCCTACCCCGGCCGGCCCCTCATCAAATCTGTATGCAATGCCAACCCTGAATACACGATCAATCCAACCTTTAAGGATTGCCGGCGGTTGGCCCCACCAGACAGGATGAATAATTACGAGCCCCTCCGCACTGCCGAGCTCGTCGCAATGTTGCTGCAGCATGGGATCAAGCTCGGAATTCGGCGAAACCTCCGTTAATGAAAGGGCCGGGTCGAAATTCTCTTGGTATAGGTCGTGAAACCGCGCGTCATGTCCGTTCTCTGTTAACGTCTGAACGACGGTATCAGCGATAGCGCGATTAAGACTTTTCGTACTCGGATGCCCGAGAATTACTGAAAGCTTCATAATGCACCTCCTTCTCACATACATTTTCTGCTAAGTATCTTCCGCAGCATCAAAAATCTTACACCTGGACACTACTAGCAACGAGATTGTCCGGCAATCTAAGGCGGGGCAAATGGACAATCCTCGAACCTCATAACGAATATCTCTATTGCAAAAATAACCTAACGAGTTCTTATACGGCAACACGAGCAGATGTGTGACTTGTATAAGTTAACATCTCACCTGGCACCTGCTGTATAGAGGGCAATATTCAAGATTTGCGGTCATTTGGTGTGCGCTCATGCTTCAATCCACGCCCCCGCATGGGGGGCGACCGTACCTTTTCGTGCAATTGTTGTTCTGGTGTCTTTGTTTCAATCCACGCCCCCGCATGGGGGGCGACCAACGCAGGTATCTGGGCATTTATCGCTATCCAAAGTTTCAATCCACGCCCCCGCATGGGGGGCGACCGGATACCGGCACAATCGCTACGACGGATACAACTCGTTTCAATCCACGCCCCCGCATGGGGGGCGACGGGTCTTCATCAAATGCACCTCCACCGATGATATTGTTTCAATCCACGCCCCCGCATGGGGGGCGACGCTCATCAAGGGCGCGTTTACCCTCGGCGGTGAGTTTCAATCCACGCCCCCGCATGGGGGGCGACCAAAGCGGTGCCTCAAGCTTGTCGGGGTGAAATGTGTTTCAATCCACGCCCCCGCATGGGGGGCGACGCGGCAGAGGCGGCGCCCTCGACCTCGCCAAAAAGTTTCAATCCACGCCCCCGCATGGGGGGCGACCTCATTCGCCTCGTAAACTCGTTGTACTCCATATGTTTCAATCCACGCCCCCGCATGGGGGGCGACTTCAAGCCCGCGATTTTACCGAGTACAGTGCGAAGTTTCAATCCACGCCCCCGCATGGGGGGCGACGCGTGTGCGTGACCTCGATACGCTGCAAGAAATGACGTTTCAATCCACGCCCCCGCATGGGGGGCGACTCTATCATGCGCCCGCGCAGCTCGTCGTAGGTCTTGTTTCAATCCACGCCCCCGCATGGGGGGCGACTACATAGGGGCGGCCCCACTGTGGTAGCTCGTATGTTTCAATCCACGCCCCCGCATGGGGGGCGACTCTCGGGCCTCCGTATAGCGATGCTCGTTTTTGTAAGTTTCAATCCACGCCCCCGCATGGGGGGCGACCTGGCAACCGGCGCATGGTCCGGGGTAATCGCAACGTTTCAATCCACGCCCCCGCATGGGGGGCGACTCGCTGTAGCGTGTTTAATGCTTAATTGTGATCATGTTTCAATCCACGCCCCCGCATGGGGGGCGACCGGCGATCTTCTTGTCGTTATAGGTGTTCTTTAAGTTTCAATCCACGCCCCCGCATGGGGGGCGACCCCTTCGACATACCGGCATATGGTTACTTACGTGTTTCAATCCACGCCCCCGCATGGGGGGCGACCTCAACGGAGCGCCCAAGAGCACGGCTGATGAGGTTTCAATCCACGCCCCCGCATGGGGGGCGACCGGGTAGTGCTTGATGGCAATATCATAGACTGCACGTTTCAATCCACGCCCCCGCATGGGGGGCGACCATTCCGGCGATCAGGGTACAAGCATTTACCGAGGTTTCAATCCACGCCCCCGCATGGGGGGCGACTTACTTCGTGCGATTGGTTGGGGCGATAGTTAAGTTTCAATCCACGCCCCCGCATGGGGGGCGACGAGGCCTAAATTAGGCATACTACCGCTAGTAGAGTTTCAATCCACGCCCCCGCATGGGGGGCGACAATCCTCTCAGCAGACCCTTTTTTTTGCAATCCATGTTTCAATCCACGCCCCCGCATGGGGGGCGACCCGGCACGAGGCGACACCGTGTTGCCCGACCCTATGTTTCAATCCACGCCCCCGCATGGGGGGCGACTTTAACCCGGTATCAGTGCTGTCATGGCTGAAGAGTTTCAATCCACGCCCCCGCATGGGGGGCGACTCGTAGCTCTTACCTGAGCCCGATCCGCCGATGAGGTTTCAATCCACGCCCCCGCATGGGGGGCGACCTGTCTGGGAGTACGTAAGGCTGTGCGATTGCATGTTTCAATCCACGCCCCCGCATGGGGGGCGACTGCAGAAGCTCAAAGAAAACGATGAGGACGAGTATGTTTCAATCCACGCCCCCGCATGGGGGGCGACTGCTTCACCTATGGCTGCACGCACCGTGCCACCGTGTTTCAATCCACGCCCCCGCATGGGGGGCGACAAGCGCCGCCAGGAAGAGCGCAGGCCATTTGAACGTTTCAATCCACGCCCCCGCATGGGGGGCGACGTTGGTGTATTCGGAGGCGTCACATCACAATAGAGTTTCAATCCACGCCCCCGCATGGGGGGCGACGATCGGTAAACTTCGGTGGCCTTCCCCCTACATTGTTTCAATCCACGCCCCCGCATGGGGGGCGACTTCAGACATTCAGAATCAACGAGCGGTTCGAAGCTGTTTCAATCCACGCCCCCGCATGGGGGGCGACCCAGCTTTGCGAAGTTCGCCGACGAGCGATTCATTGTTTCAATCCACGCCCCCGCATGGGGGGCGACTTGTGCACGGTTGCGGGGCAGACAAGCACAATTAAAGTTTCAATCCACGCCCCCGCATGGGGGGCGACCACGCGCGAAGCAGCGCATCGCTCATTTCATCGAGTTTCAATCCACGCCCCCGCATGGGGGGCGACTCTGGCCAATCGTTGGGATCGCCTGTCATTTCGAGTTTCAATCCACGCCCCCGCATGGGGGGCGACGACTGCATCAAGCGCGTCGGCTGCTTCTGGGGCAAGTTTCAATCCACGCCCCCGCATGGGGGGCGACTTGGTCGGCGTGGTCGGCGGGAAGTTGTAGGTAATGTTTCAATCCACGCCCCCGCATGGGGGGCGACCACCGGGTACCAACGCGGATTACGTCGGCTATATGTTTCAATCCACGCCCCCGCATGGGGGGCGACTAGTCGCGTAGCCGACAAACCGGCGTATGAGGCAAGTTTCAATCCACGCCCCCGCATGGGGGGCGACACGATGGGCGAATGGGTCAACGCCACGGTTAACATGGTTTCAATCCACGCCCCCGCATGGGGGGCGACTTCCAAAAGCTCAAGGCCAACGACATCGACGAATACGTTTCAATCCACGCCCCCGCATGGGGGGCGACATCATCAACAGATATATCGGTACAACCCTCGATGTTTCAATCCACGCCCCCGCATGGGGGGCGACGGTGGAGACACCGCAGGCAGCGGCAGTGACTACGTTTCAATCCACGCCCCCGCATGGGGGGCGACGAATACTATTGGCCTCCTGAGCTCTTTCTGTCCGTTTCAATCCACGCCCCCGCATGGGGGGCGACGTCGTCGAACGGTTGATCCCGGTGCAGCGTCGTTATGTTTCAATCCACGCCCCCGCATGGGGGGCGACGCAATATGCCGATCACTACGAGGTCGATGAGAAGTTTCAATCCACGCCCCCGCATGGGGGGCGACTTCTCCGTGTAATATCGTTTTGCCCTGCACAGCAATGTTTCAATCCACGCCCCCGCATGGGGGGCGACATCATTTATGCTGTGGTTTTTATTATTGTCACTTTGTTTTTCACATATTCACCTGTGTCAACATCAATAATTTGCGAGAGACACATCTATAGACATCATCTCCTGCACATTAATAAAGCAACAGGTCATGCGCTTACCATTACATAAATATAGCAATTATTCTACTAAGTTGTGTGCTAATAAGTGCTGTAAATATGACTTGTGGTTCCGGCGAACCTCCCTGGGAAATGTTGTGTGCTTACGGTTCGCCGTCTCCTAGATCACTAGCGGGCCGTCTTGTTCTATCGTCTTTTTCGCGCCAACATGCTCAACACGACGATGCCATTTTGAACCTAAGTAATAAAACCGCAGACTGTCTTTCTTTGGGTCAATTTCTGAGATCAATCTGTGTTTCAATGTCGCCCACTGTGCAGGATCCACTATGCACTCAAAAACTGAATACTGTACCCTCTGCCCGTAATCCTTGCACGCCTTAGATACACGCCGCAAGCGCCGCTGCCCACTAGTATCATCAAGTGCGACGTCATAACTCACTACAACAAACATCTATTTCCTACCTCCAGATAAAGGGCGGATAGCCATCAATATCGCGCCTTAGATGCCTTGCCAACAGCAAAGCTTGCACCCATGGCAACAAACCGATTGTAACCTTCTCTTTCAAGAACGGATGTACAATCTCTTTTTGTTTCCTCGCTTGATAAGCAACTAAAACGGCTTTTCTAGTTTCATCCTCCATCCAAACTGCACCCGATTCTTTTGCAGAAAAGCCCTTGGCGTTTACCTGTGATAAATTGATTAGCGAAAGGACAAGTCTATCGGCCAAATATGGGCGAAACTCCTCCATCAGGTCAAGCGCTAAACCGTATCTTCCAGGCCGATCTCTGTGTAAAAATCCAACCGCCGGGTCAAGCCCAACAACCTCAAGGGCTGAGCGAACATCATGCATTAACAATGTGTAAACAAAAGACAACAGACAATTGACCTTATCCAACGGCGGTCTGCGATTACGCTTATCGAACATAAAGTCGCTTTTTTGTGCTGTTATTAAATTATCAAAGACTCCGAAATATGTACTGGCCGACTCTCCCTCGATTCCGCGCAGTGTATCTAGCATGTGTGCGGATTCTCGCAGCTTTTCAATCGCCGTAGTCATCTTGTTCGAAGCTTGAGCGACTGCTTTTACGGCAACCTTTGTAGGGTGATCACGCAGAAGTCTTTGTAGGACTGCACGACAGTTAGTAATCTTAGCCACCAAGATCATTCGTGCGATCGATGCAGCAGCCTCTTCATCATCTGCACGTCGATATTGCTCGCGTCTAAGCAATACATTACCTGATACCGGTCCTTGAATCTTGGCAAGAAACCTGCCGTTTTCGGTCAAGAAACTTATTGAGACACCTTTTTCAGCACAGAACCCCATTAGAAAAGGGCTACAGCTAACTTGGCCAAAACAGACAATTCCGCCAATCGTATGAATCGGCACTCGAAGTTTTATTTCTTTTTCAACCCTGACCGCAACAGTTTCACCGTCTTTTGCAAGATATGCGCCCTGAGTTGTAACAAAAAGCGTGTTTAGATGCTGTTTCATTCTAACCTCGTCATGACCTCAATGTAATTGTGTTGAGCATGTTGGCGCGAAAAAGACGATAGCGTTTCATTCTAACCTCGTCATGGCCTCAATGTAATTAGCTACGTGCTTGCCGGTTTTTGGCACACAAAGCTCCACCATGGAACAATTCTTACACTTTGCCGAATACTCAGCTTTAGGAGTTAAGCCTGATGCTAATAGTTCATGCACAAGTCGAGCCGTAGTCTCAGTGTCCGCCCTCAAGTCTCGATCAAATGCAACATCAAGCCTGCGACGTGTACGTCCATAGAACAGCGCACCGCTCTCAATTGAAATACCCATCATTTCCTCAAGGCACATGGCCTGGGCGCAAAGCTGCACTTTATCAGAACTGTCTGGTTTAGGCTTGCCTAGTTTATGCTCGACAGGAAAAACATCCCACCCATCTTCCGTCTTATGGAATTCAATCACATCTGCCCTTCCAATTAGACCGAGCTTGATTGACCGTAGAGGAACTGCATACTCTAGTCGAACATTTCCTCGTGACTCATGGTCAGCCGAATCGACCTTTTCATGCATTATCTGACCCCTAGCTGTGAATATATTTTCATCCCACAATTGCTCTGTAAAGATAAGAGCGCACCGCCGAGGACAGTAGCTATATTGGCTTAGACTAGAAACAGCGATCAACTCACGATCTGCTTCATCAATCGAATTACAGTCAGGCATTCCGTTAAACCTTATTCAATCCATTGCCAGCATCGTTGCGCACCCATAACTCAACACCGGTCGGTATATTACCTGTGTTTACCGTCACGCCGTAGTGTGAAAACTTGCGTGGCGCTGTTACCTTATCTGCTTGCATTGCATCTTCATTCTTTTTGATTGTTATAATGTTGCCAGAATCAAGCATTACTTGTGCTGGCGCACATCCAAGCATCGCCTGCTTGACACATTGGCTCGGGTCGCTGTCCGTTCCGACATGCTTGAATACGTATAGGCCGCGACATGACATCATCCCTTTGCTAGCAGAGCGGTCGTGATCATACATATTTAATAGCGCTTCCCAGAGGTTTTTAAGGTCCTCGTCGGAAAAACCAGTCCCTTTTGCAAGATTGGCGCTGACAAAGCCTTTGGCCACATATAGACCATAAGGAATAAGCGCCTTGCGCCCCATAGTGCGGAGAGAGTCTTCTGGAGCTGCTTCCTCCCACTCCACATGCTGCTGATAGCTTGCATCACTCTTGACGTCTCTTTCGGTTGGAGTTTTTGCCATTCTTGTTATGGAAAGGTCAAGGGTCAAAATAGGGTCAGCAGACCGCGCAAATGCAAATTGCACTGGACCACGGACTTGCCCTGCATTAGCACCTGTACTAAGAACAGCTCCAAATGTCCTAATATCGAAAAAATTTTCACACATCCATGTCCGCGCGTTTAATGACTGACCTTTTGTTGTTTTGCCGTCTTTTGGTACCGCTCCGTTGGTTTTTTCATGCGCAAGAGCTATTGGCTTGTTGAGGTTAGTCGAGTGTCCAATATAGATTGCATTCGGTGCTACATTTTCAAATTTCGTTTGAACATAGTTCCGAACGCGGCGCTTGAGCGCCACATCGGAAACGAGGCCGTGCATGTCCTCTGGATCAATACGCGGGCTGTTGCCGGCGTCAGGATCGCCATTGGGGTTGCCTCTTTCGCAGTCAAACAGGTAAAGAAACTCATAACGGTTCTGAATTGCGGTGCTCATTAGTTGCCCCCTTCTTTGGATTCGTTAGTGATGTTATTCTTTGATCCCGCACGGTTAGCTGCGATCTGTTGGTAATAACCGAGGGCAAAGAGGCTCTGCCGTTCAAGATCAAGTGTTGCCGGGATGCGGTCCTGAATACAGCTCATAATCTCGGCGATTTGGCCTTCGTACCAGAACGCAAGACCACCGTCCAGTTTGTTTAGGTGATTCTTGGAGTTGGAGACGAGCCGCCCGATAGTTAGTCCTGGGGTCTGACTTGCTGCTACATAGTAACGCTGCACTACACTTGCTCCGACATCTCCAAGCGCAGAATATTGTAAGCTCGCCAACACTGCCAACAAACGCCCACATTGATACGCCGGTTCGGGATGTTCTTTGTTTAAATAGACACTCATGTGGTTATTTCCTCCTTTGCGGATGAAGTAGGCCTTGATTAAGCCCATACGGGCATAGAGTAACGAAAGATACCAACCTGCATTCTCTGAAACATCTTGTTTTCCAAAAAGCGCGCGGTTCAGTTCTTCACTCATAAAAAATGATGGGAGTTGTGTTACAAGTCGGGCTATAACATGAAAGGGTATAGCCCGATGCTGGATTGCAGCATGAAGAAGATTGAGTCTCGCGTGACCGATTGGTTTAACCCAATCGTCATACTTTTGCCCTTGTTTGAGAGGTTGCAACACACAGGTAATCACTCGCTCAAGTTTTGGGTCTTTTGCTGTATTCTTTCCGGAGCGGTTTGTCATCTCAAGGTTGTCAAACCAGGCTGCAATATTGGTAACCAGTTCCTCAAAGCTTCCCTCCATCCAGTCGCGCACCATGACACGGCCGGAAGCACCTGAAACTGTAAGTGCAAAATAGTGATTGTTGACAGGAACAGGCCTCTGGCCGCTCCTCAACGACTCAAGAATCTGCCTGGCCGAACTCTGCGCTACCGCTTCCGTCTGTTCCGATGATTCGTAAAGGAAAGCAAGAGGATCGTATTCAGGCTTAACAGCCTCTTTGAACCAATGGACAATCTTAGTTCCAGCCAACGTTTTTGAATGGTTGGAAATAAGAAAATTAAGGCCTTTTGAATAGCAGTTCACAGCATTTTCCGACATGGCACAATTTGTGGACTGCTCTAGGCCAAATGATCTAAAAGCCTTTTTATCAAAACCAATAAGGGTATCTTGACCGTTTTCACCAACCGACTTGAGACCAGAAATCTTGGGGTGTGTTGTTTCTGGAACGGCGTTATCTCCGCTCAAAAAACACAACATTTGTGATGACGTATTACCGCCACCAGATAATGAATCTCTAAAGTCTGTCCACCATGCAAGACATGGTTTGTGCTTGAGCGGATCGAGCCCGCCGACAATGAAAAATGCTTTATCAGTTGGTTTGGCCCCTGTCTTGTTTAGGTGTTCCCGTAACAGTTGAAGTTTTTCACTGTCAGCAAAGAAGTCTGCCGCTGCGATCAACTCTGGGATTTTGTTCGAGGCCATTTTGAGTAATTCAATAAAATAGGTGTGCTTCTCTTGATACTTTTCAGGATCATCATTCTTGTCCAATAATAGAAGCATTACCTGAAGAGTATCAACCAAAAATTGACAGCGCCCCCCGCCTTGAAGAAGATTGGCAGGATATTCGGGACACCTCTCCAACTCGCCTCCATATTCACCATCACCATATGGTTCAACGACTGCAGTACTGTTTATGTTAATGGTAATTCGCCACCTAACCCGCTTCGGCCCAAAACCAGGCTTCAAATGCGGTATGTTCTTCTTTGTAAACTCAACAACATGCTGAAGCATTTATCCACCTCCCTCTTTCGGCTTACGCACCATCTCGCTCTCGAAGGCAGGCACTTCTACAACACCATTCACCACAGTAGCGTCAAATAGGGAAATAAATGGCCTGTCGTCCCGAACGACTTCCCGTCGTAGGTCGAAAACATCATAGAGCATCAAGCCAATGTGTTGATCAAACGCTACTGGTTGCTTGTGCCCATTGACTGACTGAACATACTCAAAAAAAGCCGGAAACTCGCTGCATCCAAAGAAGGGCTGTTGAAAACACTTGCCATGTTTTGCCCGTCTTTCGAATATCTCATCAAACTTTATGATCTGTCCTCCGAATTTTGGCTTGGGAATTATACGGGCGGTAAGCCGGTAGCGAACGTTCTTGAGTGCCATAGTCTGGCGTTGCGTTCGACCAGTTGTAGCATCATCGCTATCAGCCCATAGTGGCTCGGGCTTTTTTGTGCCTCTTATCCACTTATTAAGAATAGCTTTGCCTGGAACGATACCTTTGACTTCATTCCGTCGCAGGGCGATATAGCGCGGCATTTCCAGTATTTCAATCCGCTCGATCTGCCAATAGAAATAAGGCTGGATAGTCTGGCCGTCGCGTAGCCCCTCCCAATAAATAGCGTCAAATATTCCGCGTGCCGCTGATGGAGTAATAACGGGATAGCTGAACCTCTCGACCTTCATTTCGGGGCGGGTGAAACACGCAAAATCACCCCAGACTTCCAATGTGTGTGTCCGTCTGCTCATATTGTTCCTCCTTTCGTTATCCAATTAGAATTTGTTGGGACTGTGGCAGCTGCAGCCCCATGACATCGTCGTAAAGTTGGCCGTTACGATCTTCAAGAATAAACCATTCGTCTGAAACGCCTTTTCCGTAACGCAATTTTGCCGGGATGAGTGCTTCCCATGCAGGGTGATCGAATGCGGGGCGAAAAATACTGACCGCCAGTCCCTGGGCGCGGCGTATCCATTTGGCGCTTATTCCTTGTTCATCCTGCTCATGCTGTAACTCATCGAACACGTCAAGATATGGATGATATGGGACAAGTACTTGAATGGCGGCTTTATCGATCAACTTATATTCCTGCGCCACACGGACAAAATCCTTCTCCAAAAAAGCATCTGTTAGTGCTTTGCTTTGCGTCTCCGGCTTGCTCAGGTCATAGAGCCGATGGTAGTAATCACGAAACACGGCTGGATCATTTAGGTCTAGACCTGCCTCGCCTACTGCTATGAGCATAGTTCGCGTTACCTCAGCCGCCTGGAAGTATGCGTAGGTTGGATAGCGCTTCCGAAAATTGCCATCAACATCGGGCTCGAAAACCCGCACCTCGCCCATTTTACGATTTCCAACTTCGTCCACCAACTGCCCCTCACGGTTGCACCGGCCGGCTGCTTGGGCAATAGAGTCAAGCGGCGCTAGTGCGCGGTAAACTACAGGGAAATCAACGTCCACACCAGCCTCCACACATTGGGTCGAGACCAGGCGGCATGGTTCACGTTCTGTCAACCTTGCACGAACTGCATCTAGAGCAAAACGTCGGTGGTAAGCACAGAGGTTGGTTGAAAGATGAAAAACTGCATCATAGTGCTTGATCTCTTTGAGCAGTGCTGCCGCATGGCTTTTGAGATTCACCACACATAGCACTTGCGCCTCATTGCTAACCTCATCCGCCAAGGCCGACCACCCTTTCGTTTCCCCTTCTTTAGGCCAACGTACGCTATAACGGCGCAGGGAATCGTAGAGCCGCGCATGATTGGGTGTGGCTTCGATGGGTTGCCAGCCTATGGAGACGAGTTTCGTTACCGCGTTATCCAATACGTCGAAGGCTGGTTGTGTCGCCGTAGCAAAGACGACCGAGGAACGGTATCTATGTGAAAGATGAGAAAGCGCCCCCAGTGTCGGTACAGCAAGCGCCTGCGGCAAGGTTTGAGCCTCATCGAACATGATGACTGATTCAATTAGATTATGCAGCTTGCGGCAAGTCGAGGGACGGTTTGAGAATAGCGACTCCAGCAGCTGCACATTAGTTGTAATGATAATCGGAGCATTCCAATTTTCCGATAGTAGCCGTCGAGCACGGTCATTGGCGGTCTCGGCGTCGTTTTTCGATTCTTCGCTACCCAAACCTGCAAGGCTATGATGCTCGAGCACAAAATTGTTAGGAAACGCTTGGAATACATCCCGATAAATCGCCGCCGTCTGTTCAATAATAGATAGATATGGCACAGCCAGCACGACCCGTTTCAATCCATTGCGGTCCGCATGCTCTAAGGCAAACTTGAGCATGGCAAGAGTCTTGCCGCTACCGGTCGGTGCGGTAAGAGTAAAAAGACCTGGTTTTGTGGCTGCTGACGCTGTCACCATTTCCCATAGGGCATTGCGAGCGTCCAGAACGTTCTGATCCGCGTTGTTTTTGTTGTTGCGAACCTTGTTATCCATAAAGTTCTCCAACACACTTAGCGCTTTTGCCGCATCCAGATCAGGACCATTCTCTCGATAGCACTTTCCCTGCTCGTTGCCATCAAAATGGGATTCGGTGTCCAAAAAGTCAGCGTCTGTCAAACACGAAAAGAGCATCCTAACATCCAACATTGAAGCAATGGGGTTCTTAAAACCCTCTTTAGGATTGATAACATAGCTGCTTGGCACTAAGACGTTTATACCATCTCCATTAAGACGGGTTTTAAGTCTACCGAGATCAACATCGCTGAGCTTTAATTTCAGCGGATGCTGCCGAGATAAAATCGTCGGGTTCATGTTGCGAAGGGCCGGTAGGCTACCTTGTTGCAAGCCGATATGATGGCCTTGAATGGCTAAAGACGCAGCAACAGATTGATATGCCGTTAATGCCACCCATGCGCCTACTGACCAATGATCCAGCCCACTAGCCTCGCCTCGTAAACGCGCCTGAAAAAGGTCGCCATACTTACCAAGATCGTGCAATAATCCTGCCAGTTGAGCCTCACAAGTAAATTCGTGTCCAATAGAAGTTCCTTCAATGATTCGACTGACTGATTGGAGATGATCTTTAATGGTATGTTTATACAGCCCATTATTGGCGCTATGTGCGTAATAGGTTGCCACTAGAAACCTCTCTTGGTTTTACCGTAATATCATATGCCTCTGCTATCCTTCACTGACCTCACGTTAAAATGCTTTGTGGTTTTAGCTATCAATATGCTTTGGTAAAACTACCTAATGCTAGATTAAGCCAGAATTGCTCAACTACTTTATTATACTTTAATGAGCGTTCTATATGTTAGTATGACAAATATGGCATCTAAAGCAAAGCCCATGAGTGCGTAATACTCATATTTTCCTATAATAGTTTGCAGAACAAGCAAAATGATGGAGAGGCGTGACTTAACAGATGGTTTCTTGAATCCTCCGAGATCGCGGTGAGAAGCTGTTTTGTCTATTATCGATTCCCATTTTCAATTTTCTAGCCTATGTCCGAGTCATGGTCCATGACCAGGCAAGAGTACTATAATACAAGTATTCAGGTGGAATCATCTAAGTCCATTTTTTGTCACCTTAGCAGAGAGCTTTCCCTGTTTCAAACGCTCTTACGTCCGCCTCAATCTCTGCCAATGCGAACGATTAATGATATCTGATCGACAAAAAAATATGCAATCGTGAAATTCGTTGAGGTTCGAATCATAGGAGGGCTCACATTCCAAACGAAAGGAAAATGGCTCTGACGAGCCATTTTCAAACTGCTTATGATTTTGCTCGGATACCAGGACTCGAACTCCATGTGAACGGTTGTGGAGTATGCACCTGGCAGCCAATTGTGAACATGCGCGATACCGTCTATAATTAGTATGATAAAACGTAGGAGGTGGACCCGTGCATATTGATATAAACCTGCTTATCGTTCTGACACTTCATATCGGTGTGGTATTGGCGTTCGCTTGTTACGGTACTCAGCTGCTCGCGCATCGGTCAATTTTAGAGTCGAGCACGTCATTCGCACAGCATTCATTATCAGAACTCTCGGACACGTATCGAATTCGTAGACCGGTACGGCGCTATTTTATCCCCAGGATGCGGGTAAAACGCACTACCTGCGATGATGAGCCTCCGTTTTCGCTCTCTTAGAAGCACATCTAATTTTTGTTCTATTATTCTAAGAAGCTAGAGGAGGATATTTCATGAGCATATTCAGCTCACTATTTTCAGGCGCGTTAGGCGCGATTATTGGATTTACCGGCGACTGGTTTTTGGCGATTGCGCTGCTTACCATAGCTATAAAGGGGCTGCTCTTCCCGCTTTCGGTGAAGCAGCGGCGCGGCATGCTCATTACGCAAAGCTTTGCCGAAGCGCAAAAGATGCTTAATGAGAAGTATAAAGGTAAGAAGGAGCTCGTTACTGAGGGGCTTACAAAGATCATGGCCAAGTACAAGGTGAACCCGTTGTCTTCGATCATGATGCTGCTCGTACAGCTGCCTGTGTTCTTTTCGATATATTATACGGTGAGTCACCTGACGACAGGTATCGGCAGCGTTATTATTCCATGGGTAATCAACGTGACGAAAGCCGACACCTTGCACGTGCTGCCGGTTGCGGCAGGCCTGGTTCAGGGAGCGTTGAGCTTTTATAGTACGCCGAGCCAGACGCGCAATTTCTTGATGATTGCCCTGCCGATCGGTATCGGTCTGTGGTTCTTGTGGAGCGCGCCGGTTGGCGTAAGCGTCTATTGGGCATGCAACGCGCTCTTCGGCATTGCCGAACTGCAGTTGTTTAAGCTTCGCGCAATCAAGGAGCGCTATCTTACAGTGCCGTCCGCCGAAGAAATGGTTGCAGGAATCGCGTAATAATAAAGGGGACGTTGCTCTAGATTTTACAGAAAGATTCTTTTTGTACGAGCCATATTTACTCGCATTATTAGAATATGTAAGATTCAGAGCAACGTCCCCTTACTCCTTACTCTTATCCAGCCAATCCTGTTCTTTGCCGAGTAGTTTGTGTGCTTTCTCGATCTGCTCTTTGACGCGGTTCGGAGCGGTGCCGCCGCGGACGTTGCGCCTCGCCACCGCGTTATCGATGTTGAGCACGTCGAATACATCCTCTTCAATAAGCGGGCTTTCGGCCTGGAACTCTTCGATTGAAAAATCGACGAGCCAGCAGCCCTCTTCTATCGCTTTTCTTACAAACTCGCCGGCGACCCTATGTGCATCTCTAAATGCCATACCCTTACCGACCAGGTAATCCGCCAGCTCGGTCGCATTGGTGAAGCCGCCCTCTGCCGCCTGGTGCATGACCTCTGAATGCACGTTCATCGTTGAAATCATTCCTCGCATGCCGATCAGGCAGTTCGTAACCGTGGTGATCGTGTCGATCAAGCCTTCTTTGTCCTCTTGCATGTCTTTGTTATAAGCCAGCGGCAAACCCTTCATCGTTGTTAGGATTTGCACCAAATTGCCGTAGACGCGCCCGGTTTTTCCCCGGATAAGCTCGGCGACGTCGGCGTTTTTCTTCTGCGGCATAATGCTGCTGCCGGTGGTGTATGCGTCGTCAAGCTCGATAAAGCTGAACTCAGCCGACGACCAGATGATAAGCTCTTCGGCGAGCCTGCTCAGATGCGCGGCAAGAATCGATGCCGCCGCTTGAAATTCTATGATAAAATCGCGGTCGGATACCGCATCGAGGCTGTTATTGCTGAGTTTATTAAACCCAAGCTCGTCAGCGACAAATCCCATATCGATCGGATAGGTCGTACCGGCAAGCGCGGCACTTCCCAACGGCATTACGTCGGTGCGCTTAAAACAGTCTTTGAGGCGCATAAAATCACGCCGCAGCATCCAGAAGTACGCCATCATATGGTGCGAGAAGAGCACCGGCTGTGCCCGCTGCAGATGCGTATAACCGGGAAGTATCGTTCCCATCTCGCGCTCGGCTACTTTAATAAGCTCTTCTTGCAGCGCGAGGATCTCGGGAGCCACACTGACAATCGCGTCCTTCGTAAACATCCTGGCATCGAGTGCGACCTGATCGTTGCGGCTGCGCGCCGTATGCAGTTTACCGCCGACAGGACCGATTTTCTCGGTAAGCGCGCGCTCAACCGCCATATGAATATCTTCATCTGCGATATCAAAGGTAAATAAACCATCTTCGATCTCTTTAAGGACCGTTTGCAAACCCTCAACGATTTGCCTGGCCTCGGCATCGCTTATGATGCCGCACTTCGCCAGCATTTTGGCATGCGCGATGCTGCCGCTGATATCATGCTTATAAAGATGCTTATCGACCGGCAGCGACGCGTTGAACTCATCAACAAAACCGTCCGTGCTTTTGGTAAACCTCCCGGACCACAATTTCATAGAGCTTCCTCGTTTCCCCTTATTGTTCTTTGCGGTACTTGCGACCCCATGTTTCCAGGCTTAAGCCGAATATCTTATTGAAACCGGCGGCCGACTGATGCGAGAACGTGTCTCCCTGTTCGTAGGTAGCAAGCTTGCGGTCGTAAAGCGAATTGGGTGACTTACGCCCGACAACCCGGCAAGAGCCTTTATACAGTTTTAAGCGTATCGTGCCGTTTACCACTTTTTGTGTCTCATTGATAAACGCGTCGAGCGCTTCGCGTAGCGGGCCGAACCAGAGACCGTCGTACACAAGCTCGGCATATTTTTCTTCTATGGTGTACTTGAAATGCGCCAAATCGCGTTCGAGCACCATGTCCTCAAGCTCTCTATGCGCCATAATCAGGGTGAGCGCGGCCGGTGCCTCGTAAATCTCGCGAGATTTTATGCCGACCAGGCGGTTTTCAATCTTATCGATACGACCGAACCCGTTGCTGCCGGCGATCTGGTTTACCCTCCCGATGAGCTCGATAATATCCATTCCGGCGCCATCCAAGGCTACCGGAACGCCCTTCTCAAACTCTACTTCGAGGTACGTTGGCTTGTTCGGCGCTTGCACCGGGTCTACGGTCATCGTAAATGCGTCTTCAGGAGGTTCGATCCACGGGTCTTCAAGAATACCGCACTCGATCGATTTTCCCCATAGGTTTTCATCGATGCTGTACGGGCTCTTTTTAGTAACCGGGATGGGAATGTTGTGTTGCTGAGCGTATTCTATTGCCGATTCGCGGGTGAAATCCCACTCGCGAGCAGGAGCAATGATATTTAGATCAGGATTGAGTGCACGGATGGAAACTTCGAAGCGAACCTGATCGTTTCCCTTGCCCGTGCAACCGTGCGCGACATAGACCGCGCCGGTACCTTGCGCTACCTCGACGAGCACTTTGGCGATAAGCGGCCGGGAGAGCGACGTTGCGAGCGGGTACTTTTTCTCATAGAGCGCGTTAGCTTTCAACGCCGGGATAATGAATTTCTCCGCGAACGCTTTCTGAGCATTTACCATTTCGGAATGAACGGCACCAACTCTGAGCGCTTTATCTTTGACCTCTTCAAGGTCGCCGCCCTGGCCGACATCTACGGCCACCGCTACTACTTCAAGGTCGTAATTTTCCTGCAGCCATCTGATGGCAACCGATGTATCAAGGCCGCCGGAGTACGCAAGAACCACTCTATCTTTAATCTCCCTAACACTACCAACCTGTCCCACGTAAGTTTCCTCCTAAATCCTATTTATGCTGACTTAGCGTGCCGCATTCGCTTTCGAAATCAACTCAGGAGCAACGCTGTTTTTACCCTTTTGACCTAACCAGATAATATTATTAATCACCTTATGTGCCCGCTGTGGAAATCCATCCTTATACTCGAGCGGATACTGTATTCGAATTTCAAACGTTCGCTCTCCGTTATTGAATATCTCGAGCGAACCCACTATATGCTGCTGTCCGTTGATTCTATCAAGGTCGAATTCCCGCTGCTGATCGGCCCCCGGCACCGTATAACGCTTTGCATCGGTAGCCAATCGCTCCGAGACGATAAGCCCGTCTGTTTGTGCGAACTGCACCCCCTGGGTCGCCATCTCTTGAACCGTCGCTTTGACTCCCTTAGGTCGTGCAAATACTAAAATGGCTCTGCTCTTGTCGGGTTGCCCCGCATACTTCGCATATATCGAGAGCCTGTCACCCTCGGCCGAACTGGTAGATTCCGCCACCATATCCGACGGCACGTACGTAGAGAGTCCTAGCGCCCGTGAGTCTAACAACTTGAGCGTAAGCTCCTCTAATGGACCTTCAAGCCTGATCGTGTCCAGCTTGCTGCGAGCCCGAGTCTCAGCCGAACTTCCAATAGCCGTTGCTGATGCTTCCAACGCTCCATGAGCTGTTGGTGTTTCAGATTGCGTTGCTGTAGTAGCCGGTTGCTTCCTAGTTATGTCTGTTGTTGCTATGGTTGTCGAGCCCGTTTGTTCGACGGGCTTCTGTGCCATGCTGCTGATGTATGTAATAAAGACTATCATTAAAGCTGCTGAGATTAATAGATACGTTCGTGTTACTTTCACTAAAACTTCAACCCAAACATGTTTGTAGATTTATTGCTGTTACTTATCGTTGAATATTGCTACGTATTGCCGCTAAAATGCTTTTTCTCTGCTCAGTGTCGTTAGCCTTTTGACCATATACGCCGCGACATCCGAATTGCGCGAAATAATCAAAATGGTATCGTCCCCGCCTACGGTACCGAGCACATCGGGCCAGGCTACGGCATCTGTCGCCGCGGCTATCGCTTGCGCCATACCGGGCGCTGTCTTGATAACAATGAGATTGTTCGCCCGATCTATTATGCTCATAAACTCCGTTAAAAGCGAGCGCAAGCGCTCGATTTCCGGCAGTGAATACACCTGGCGTGCGCTGTGCAGATCACCCGGTTCCTGAATTATGCGTACCTTTTGAAGGCCCAGGTCGCTGATATCACGCGACACCGTCGCTTGCGTAACATCGAAACCGCGCTTCTCTAACTCGGCTATCAGCTCTTCTTGCGTCGATATTTCCGTCGTGTCTATGATTTGCCTGATAGTGTTTAATCTATCCTGCTTCGACCTCATATTCTAACCTCTCTTGATGAGCGATACGAGCGCCGCTTTTGCAGTATGCAGCCGGTTTTCGGCCTGCTGGAATACTACCGATTGCGCGCTCTCCACCACTTCATCCGTTACTTCTTCGCCGCGATGCGCCGGCAGGCAGTGCATAAAGACCGCTGCGGGCTTCGCCGCTGCCATAAGAGCGCTATTGACCTGATAATCTTTGAAGATATTCAAACGCTGTATGTATTCCTCTTCCTGGCCCATGCTTGCCCATACATCGGTATAGATCACATCGGCGTCTTTTACGGCTTCATACGGGTCGTTGGTCACCGTGATACGTTGGCCGCCGTGCTGAGTATCGAGCTTCGCGCGGGCAATTATTCTTTCGGATGGCTCATATCCTTCCGGTGACGCCACGGCGATGCTTACACCGAGCTTAGCGCCGACGATCAACAGCGAGTTCGCGACGTTATTGCCATCTCCCACATAGGCGAGCTTGATATCGTTAAGCCTGGCTTTGACCTCTAAAACAGTCATATAGTCGGCCAGCGCCTGCATCGGATGGTGCTCGTCGGTTAGCGCATTGATTACGGGAACGCTTGAAAACTCGGCCAGCTGTTCGACGTTCTTGTGCTCGAATGTCCTGATCACGATAGCATCGACATACCCGGACAGCACGCGCCCGACGTCTTGAATCGGCTCACGTTTGCCTACCTGCACCTCGTCCGGACGCAAGAAAATCGGGTGAGCGCCGGTATGAGCGCACGCCGTCTCAAACGAGATTCGCGTTCTGCTCGACGGCTTATCAAAAAGCATTGCGACCGTTTTGCCTTCGAGCATCTTGTGCGGTACATTGTTCTTGATTTTACTCTTGAGATCTACTGCTGTGCCGAGCAGGTTATTCAGCTCATCCGGGCTATATTTTTTAAGCGATAGAATATGTCTACCTGTCAACGTGGTCATTGTTCTCTCCTAATAAACGCTATAATAACCGCTCCAGCTTTGATATCACCTGATCTACTTCGGCCTTTTTCAAGCAAAGAGGCGGTAAGAATCTAACTGTGGAATTGCCGATACTATTTGCCACTATACCGTTTTTTAGCAATTTGAGCACTATATCCTTTGAATTTTCCTGGCTTAGCTCGATCGCAAGCATCAAGCCCATACCGCGAATCTCAGTGATTTTACCGGTCGTTTTCATTAGATTTTCGAGCTTTTCCTTAAAATAGGCACCGACGATGCGGCTATTTTCTACCAGGTTTTCGTCTTCCAGTACCTGAATCGTTGCGAGCGCCCCCGCGCACACAACCGGACCTCCACCGAAGGTAGAGCCGTGCTCCCCCGGGCTAAAGGCCGCTGCTTTATCACTTGCCACAAGGACGCCTATGGGAAGACCACTGCCAATTCCCTTGGCAAGCGTCATGACATCCGGGGTAACACCATATGCCTGGTAGGCAAAGATGTGCCCGGTCCTGCCCATGCCCGTCTGTACTTCATCGAAAATTAAGAGGATGTCGTGCTTGTCGCAGAGCGCCCTTACATCCTTGAGGTACTGTGGCTCACACGGGTATACGCCGCCTTCGCCCTGAATCGGCTCGAGCATCACGGCGCACGTTTTTTCGGATACAGCATTTTTGAGCGCTTCGATATCATTAAGCGGCACATGGATAAAGCCGGGAGGCATTGGCTCGAACGGTTTTTGTTTATCGAGCTGGCCGGTTGCGGCCAATGTCTTCATGGTGCGGCCGTGAAACGAGTTAAGCGCTGTCACGATCTCGTATGCATCATCTTTGCCATGTATCCTTGCATAGCGCCGGGCAAGCTTAATCGCACCCTCATTGGCCTCGGCGCCACTGTTGGCGAAAAAGCACTTGTCACCGAAGGATACTTCAGCGATTTTCTTCGCCAGCTTGAGCTGCGGCTCGGTATAAAAGAGATTCGATACGTGCATGAGTTGTTCTACTTGGGCTTTTACCGCATCGACTACCGCCGGATGGCAATGCCCGACGCTTACCACGCCGATGCCGCTTAGTAGGTCGAGGTATTCTTTGCCCGTATCGTCCCAAAGCCGGGTTCCCTTGCCTTTAACAAACGTTATCGGCAGGCGCCCGTAGGTATTCATGTGGTAACTATCATTGAGCTGTTTTGCTTCATCAAGGTTCATTGTTTGCCTTTCGTGTCTACCTGCTTCTTGTCTAGCGTTTGATCATGGTTCCGATACCTTTGTCAGTGAATATCTCAAGCAGCATTGCGTGCGGTATCATACCGTTGAGAATGGTGGCCCTTGATACTCCCGATTTCAGTGCGGTCACGCACCCTTCGACTTTTGGTAACATCCCCGAGTTTATCTCTTTATTTGCAAGCCTCTCCTCGCATTGCGCCAGGGTCAGCTCTGAAATGAGCGAATCCTTATCATCAAAATCAGCATACAAGCCGTCGACATCGGTAAGGAAGATTATCTTATCGGCATTTACCGCAGCAGCAATCTCACCGGCAACTTTATCGGCGTTAATATTGTAGCTCATACCGTCTTTGCCAACCCCAACGGTCGCAACAACCGGGATAAAATCGTCTTTAATCAGGTTGGTAAGAACTGTTTCGTTTATCGCTTCGACTTCACCGACATACCCCAGGTCGACTTCGCCGGTTTGCGCTTTTTTCGCAACGATGAGGTTGGCATCATCGCCGCTTATGCCGACAGCGAGCCGCCCGTGACGATTAATCAGCGATACGATCTCTTTGTTGATCTTGCCGACCAGCACCATCTTGGCGATGTCCATGGTATCTTTATCGGTCACACGCAAGCCGTTTACGAACCGGGCTTCTTTGCCAAGTGCGTTCATAAACCGGGTGATCTCGGGGCCGCCGCCGTGGACGATCACCGGGTTGATGCCGACATATTTCATGAGCACGATATCGGTGGCAACGATCTCTTTAAGCTCTTCCCGCTCCATTGCAGCACCACCGTATTTAATAACGACGGTCTTACCGTGGTATTCTTTAATATACGGCAGGGCTTCGGTAAGAATCTGGGCTTTTTCCATTACGGCCTGCAACTGCATCTCCTCCATATCGACTCATCCATTCTAAGTGTGGTACTCGGCATTTATTTTTACATAATCATAGCTAAAATCGCACGTCCAGACACTCGCCGAACCTGCCCCAAGCTTGAGATCGATCTCGACTTTAACATCCGGTTGTTTCAGAAGCTCTTCAACCTTAAAGGTGTTATATGCGATCGGAGTGCCGTTTTCCACCAGTTTTTCTCCATCGTAGTAGACATCGACTTTCGTCTGGTCGACTTGGGCCGAAGAGTAACCGACGGCGCAAACGATCCTGCCCCAATTCGGGTCTTGGCCAAAAAAGGCCGTCTTTACCAGGTTGGAGTTCGCTACCGCCATCGCCGTTTTCTTGGCATCCGAATCGTTGGCGGCGCCCTTTACCGCGACCTCAATCAACTTAGTGGCACCTTCACCATCGCGCACGATAAGTTTTGCCAGGTGAATGCATAGTTCGTTGAGCGCTTCTTGAAACAGGTTTATGTTTTGATCGGTGATTGTTACTCCCGATGCGCCGTTTGCCAGCATTACAACCATATCATTTGTGCTGGTATCACCATCGACGGTAATTGAGTTAAACGACATATCTACGGCTGTCTTCAGAATAGTATTGAGAGTATCTGCCGGCACGTTAGCATCGGTTGTAATAACGGCGAGCATCGTCGCCATATTCGGCGCAATCATACCCGAGCCTTTTGCCATACCTCCGATTTTTACTTCACCGCCACCGGTTTCGAAGCTTACCACGAACTCTTTCGAGAAGGTATCGGTAGTCATAATAGCTTCTGCTGCGTCGCTGCTCCCGTGCTCTGATACTAATTTCGCTGCAGTCGTTATGCCCTGCTCGACTTTCTGCATCGGCAGTGGAACTCCGATAATGCCGGTCGATGAGACGATAACGTCGTCCGGCTTGATACTGAGCGCACCGGCTGTAATGCCGGCCATAGTTTTTGCATCTAACAAGCCTTGCTTTCCGGTGCACGCATTTGCATTGCCGCTGTTTATAACTATCGCTTGAGCAATACCGTTAGCCACATGCCCTTTGCTTACCAACACCGGCGCCGCGGCTACTTTATTAGTCGTAAATACGGCGGCGGCGCTCGCAGGCATATCAGAAAGAATGATTGCCATATCTTTGCGCCCACTCTGCTTTATGTCGCATGCGATACCTGCCGCTTTATATCCTTTTGGTGCGGTAACCCCGCTGTGTATCATCAGTTTTTCGTACCGTTGTTTCTCTTGGTTATCCATCAGCTTTCTCCTATGGCATAAGCCCTGGTTGTTTTAGCCCCATATCCTGTGGCAACCCCATCATAAGGTTCATATTTTGGATCGCTTGCCCTGATGCACCTTTCACCAGGTTATCTATTGCTGAAAACGCTGTAATCTTGTTTGTTCTCTCATCATAGACAAGCCCGATCTGGCAATAGTTCGAGCCCAAGATGCTCTTCGTTTGTGGCAGCTGGCCTTTCGGCAATACATTAACAAACGGTTTGTTCTTGTAGAACTCATTATAAAGCTCAAGCAGTTCATCAAGGTTCGTGTCGCCAATCGCGTCCACATATGCAGTTGTGAGGATACCCCTGCTTATCGGTACCAGGTGTGGCGTAAACGATATGATAATCTTCTCACCGGCGATATCGCTAAGGTACTGCTCGATCTCCGGCGTATGCTGGTGCTTTCCGCCCGCTTTATATGCCGTGAGGCTTTCGTCGACCTTGCAAAAATGCGTCTCGGGCTTAGCATCGCGGCCCGCACCCGATACGCCGCTGAGCGAATCGATAATAATACCACTCATTCTGGCTTTATGCTTAGCGAGCAGCGGCGCAATTGCAAGAATGGCGCTTGTTGGATAACAACCGGGATTCGCTACAAATGTTGATTCTTTGATTTTATTTTCATAGATTTCGGGCAAACCATACGCAGCCCGTCCGAGAAGCTCGGGGTTCGTATGCTCCATTGTATACCAGGTTCTGTATGCGCTAGCGTCATGTAAACGGTAATCGGCACTGAGATCTATGACTTTATGATCGGAGCTTTGAAATTGAGCCGCCGGCTTCATTGCTTTGCCATGCGGCAGGGCTAAAAAGAACAGCTCGGCTTTCTTAATCGCCGTTGTGAATTCATAGGGCTCATATACCAGGTCGGTTATTCCGTAAAAATTCGTGTAGAGCTCGTCGACTCGCGTTCCCTGATACTGGTTTGCCGTTACATATGTTATTTCCATCTCGGGATGTGCCACCGCTAACCGGATAAGCTCGGCGCCGGTGTATCCCGATGCTCCTATAATGCCAACTCTAATTGTCATGAGAGCTCCTTACATCACAACTATAAACTCTATTATTATTAATATAATTAGCATATTCCTAGCAGTTTATGCAATGGCTAAACATAATTATTTTAGTTATTTCGCAATATTGATGAATATTTTGTATTGCTTATGCGTTATAGGATAGGACTTTATGCTGCATCAGCGTATAAATCTTATTCTTACCGATTATCTAAAAACGGTTTGTTGGATTAACGGCAGGTGTCGGCGATCAGGTATGACTTTAATATGCGCCTTGACAGTCGGTATGCTAACGTATAAAAGCTCTGCAATTTCCGTATTTGTAAAGCCCCAAAGCATGAGATCCAGAACCTCGTTTTGGCGGCTGCTGAGTCTCTTATTCAATTCATACGGCCCGTGTGCGGTATTGGCAATTTGTTCCGAATAATCATCGCAAATATACAATTCGCCGCGAGCAACCGTACGAATTGCTTCAAGTGCGTGACTTACCGATAAGATGATCTTTTGGTACTCCGATCAAGCGCCCAGTGGCTAAGTTAGCGAAGACAATACGTCCGTCTAAATTAATGACCGCGATCGGATATGGTATCGCTTCAAGCGTGCGTTCACACAAATTCTCCATACTGCTATCTCCTGCCGGCGGATTACCATATCTGACCAGTAGTTTCAAATTTAACATGCCGTAGTATAAAAAATCCACAGCAAGCGTTTTATAGCAGGATAATCCTGAAGATAAACATTAATACGCAGGAAGTTTTCCTTCTCCGAGATCTCCGCGGCAATTACGAAACGTGCTAATTCAGTACACCGAATAATAAAATCCCGTGATTAGGGTATCTACGAAACAACACAATGTGCCTAACATCAGTGCAGGTTGAGCTATTGAGGAGTATGTAATGGTAGAGATACGCTGGCATGGCAGAGGCGGCCAGGGCGTTGTGACGGCCGCCAAGGTGCTTGCCGCAGCGGCGTTAGCCCAGGGCAAGCACATCCAGGCATTCCCCGAGTACGGTCCGGAGCGGCGCGGGGCACCCGTCCAGGCATTCACGAGGATCGACGACGACCCGATCAAGCTTTTCTCCCATGTGACCTCGCCACAGATCGTCGTTGTTCTCGACCGCACACTCGTCGGTAAAATCCCGTTTACGGAAGGGCTCGTCGAGGACGGTACGGTCATTGTCAACTGCCGCCACTCTGCAGAGCACTTACGCGATGAGATTGGGCTCGGTTACGGCAAAGTGTTTGCCGTTGACGCCACGACCATTGCCAATGAGACCATGGGGCGGCCCATAACCAATACACCGATGCTTGGTGCGCTGATTAAGACCACGGATATCCTGAGCGTGGAAGCCGTTGAAAAAGAGCTGCGAACGCTCTTTGGGCCGAAATTGAGCCCTAAGGCGCTTCAGGCCAATATCGATGCGCTGCGACGTGCGCACGAGGAGGTGCACGGCGAATGAACGAAGAGCATTCCAATGAAAAGGCCCACGATCATCTGCATATCTACGACGGGAAGCCCGTTGAGGAAATGAAAGGGAACCCGGGGTGGCGCGATATCACCGAGGGCACGGTAATCGTGGATGCCGGCAATGCCGCACGTTATCACACCGGTGACTGGCGTACTGAAAAGGCAATCTGGATCGAGCAAAAATGCATACAGTGAATGTTGTGCTGGATGTTTTGCCCGGATGCGGCATACCTGACAAAAGATGAAAAAGTGATCGGGATAAACTACGACCGGTGTAAAGGCTGCGGTGTGTGCGCCGAGCAGTGCCCGGTTGATGCGATCGCTATGACCGAAGAACTATAGCATAGCTGTACGGCGTATTGCGCAGTTAGGTTAACTGCGACAACCATATGAAACTGAGTTAAAACGGATTGGGGGTTTTAGCTGTGACACTGTCTAAAGCCGACGAAGAACGATTCGGTGAACCGACGGATAAACAAGAAAACCAGGAGCCCGATATGCTCCGCAAGGGCGTGATTGAGGAGGGCGAAGGGTTCAAACACGAAGCCGAGTATCAGTGTGAATGGCCATCCCAGGGCAAGACAGCTCCTGAGTCGCATGGGCTCCATCACCATGGCGAAGAGAAACAGGCGGCGCTCGGCGATGAGGACGAGCCGCCCGAACCGGGCACCCCCGCTTTCTGGCCCTCGGCAGATCTCGACCAGGACGAGGATTGGGAGCCGCCTGCGCGCAACAAGCCCGATAGCTCACCGTGGTGCGAGCGTCAGGAAGGTGAAGAATAATGGCCATACGGGTTGCCTACACCGGAAACGGGGCCTGCGCGCAGGCCATGCGCCAGGTAGAACCGCACATGGTTGCAGCTTACCCGATTACCCCGCAAACCGAGGTGGTCGAGGAGTTCGCCCAGTTTGCCGCCGACGGTAAGGTAAAAACAAAGTTCCTGCCGGTCGAGAGCGAGCATAGCGCCATGAGCGCCTGTATCGGCGGAGCAGCAGCCGGCGGCCGCGTGATGACCACAACCGCGTCCCAGGGTCTCGCTTACATGTGGGAGATGCTCTTTGTCGCTTCGGGGCTTCGCCTGCCTATCGTGATGGGCGTTGCCAACCGGGCGCTCTCGGCCCCGATCAACATCCATGGCGACCACTCCGACGCCATGGGTGCGCGCGACAGCGGCTGGGTGCAGCTGTACTGTAAAACCGTCCAGGAAGTCTACGATACCCTTATTCAGGCGGTGCGCATCGCCGAGCATGGCGATGTACACCTGCCGGTTATGGTCTGCTACGACGGCTTCTCGGTCTCGCACAGCCTCATGGATCTGGAGATGCTCCCCGAGGGTCAGGTAAAAGACTTCGTCGGCCGTTTTACGCCCCGGCACCCACTGCTCGATATCGCCAACCCGGTCACCTACGGACCGCTCGCCCTCTACGATTTCTACTTCGAGTACAAGCGTCAGCAGGTCGAGGCGATGGCTAATGCATTAGATGCCATTAATGAGGTTGCAGAGGAATTCGCTTCCCTATCCGGGCGCCGCTACAGCGCGGTCGAGCACTACCGGCTCGACGATGCAGAGTTGGCTTTGGTAAGCCTGGGCTCCACGGCGAGCACAATCGAGTACACTGTCGACCGGTTGCGTGACGAGGGCATAGCCGCAGGGGCGCTGCGCATCCGTACCTTCCGCCCCTTCCCGCAAGATGCGATCCGCGAAGCCCTCTCACCGGTAAAAGCGGTTGCAGTAATGGACCGGGCTGAAAGCCTCTCCGGCTGGGGCGGACCGGTCGGCATTGAGGCCAAAGCGGCTTTTTACGAGACCGAAACCCGACCGCTGCTGCTCGATGTCGTCTATGGTCTGGGCGGCCGCGACGTCGGCATCGACGGTATACGCGAAGTTTTTAGCGAACTCAAGAAGGCCACCGACAACGGTAAGGTACCGGAACCGGTGTATTACCTGGGCCTACGTGATTAAGCTTAGAAGATCAAGGTATTATTATTGCGGCTTATTAGGTTAACGATATTGAAGAATAAATAATAGGCAGGCTATGAGGTGGTCAATGTGGCTGTAAACTTAAAGAAATTCACGAATAAGCCCGAGCTTTTTACGAGCGGGCACCGGCTCTGCGCGGGTTGCGGCATCGCAACTATAGTTCGCCAAGTGCTCATGGCGGTCGAAAACCCGGTGGTCATCTCGAATGCAACCGGTTGCCTGGAAGTCGGGTCTACTATCTACCCCTACACCAGTTGGAAGGTCCCCTGGATTCACAGCGCCTTTGAAAACAGTGCGGCGACGATCTCCGGTGTGGAAACCGTCTACGAGGCACTTAAAGAAGAAGGCTCGGTAACCGAGGACATTCGTTTTATTGCCATCGGCGGTGACGGCGGTACCTACGATATCGGCTTGCAAGCGCTCTCGGGGGCGCTCGAGCGCGGGCATAACTTCACCTATATTTGCTACGATAACGAAGCGTACATGAATACCGGGATGCAGCGCTCGAGTGCAAGCGCCTACGGCTCCTGGACTACGACCACCCCGCTCGGCAAGATCGGTAAAGGCAAGGCGATACGGAAAAAGCCGCTTACCGACATCGTGGCTGCCCACCGCATCCCGTATGTGGCGCAGGCCGCGCCGGGCCACTGGCGTGATTTGATGAACAAGGTGCAAAAAGCGCTTGCGACCGAGGGGCCGTCCTTTTTAAATATACTGCAGCCGTGCGTTCCGGGCTGGCGCATCGAGCCTTATGTGAGCATGAAGGTAGCAAAACTTGCCGTTGAAACCTGTTACTGGCCGCTCTACGAGGTAGAAAACGGTGTCTACCGGGTGACGGTAAAGCCTAAGGAGAAAAAGCCGCTTACCGAATACCTGGAGCTGCAGGGGCGCTTCCGCCACCTGCTCGCTGAAGAACAGCGGCCGCTGCTTGATGAATTGCACGCGGAAGTGGATACGGCTTGGGAGGAACTATTGGCAAAAAGTTCGCCTGCAGAAACGAAAACCGCGGAGTAAGTAAAAAGTATAATAACGACTCCGCAAAATATTTGAATGACCGTCGTTCAGTCTCTTCCCAATCAACATAGCTTGCTATCTAAGGCTAGCGGAAGGAAAATTACGGCAAAATGATTTTGCTAGCGAATAACTAACGGTATACTGGTAACCATGTTAAGTGCCGAGGCCGTGATTCTCTTCATAATTGCATACATCCTCATAATGGCCGAAGAGAAGGTTCTGATCAGCAAAAGCGCTGTTGCCCTCGTCCTCGGAACAGCCCTGTGGGTTCTTATTGCTATTCGCGATCACGCTAAAGTAGTTCCCCACTTGAGCGAAACGAGCGCCGGCATTTTCGAAATCATAATATTCATACTCGCAGCGATAACGCTCGTACAGATACTCACTCACTACCGACTCTTCGACTGGCTGCGTTACCGGATCGCCAGGTACCCGCTCAATGCAAAAGGGCAGTTGTGGCTCATGTCGGCTATGGCATTCCTATTGTCCGCAGTGATCAACAATATCACGGTAGCAATTGTTTTTACGCAGCTCATGCGGCTGTTCTTCAAAGGGAAAAATCTCCTGATTGCGGCAAGCGCCGTTATTATTGCAGCAAATGCCGGGGGCGCTTTCTCCCCGATCGGCGACGTCACTACGACGATGCTCTGGCTCAATAATAAATTTAGTAGTGCCGAAATTATTCAATTCGCCCTGGCGCCTTCGATCGTTATCTACCTGATCTCCACAGCTCTTCTTGTTATGCAACTTAAGAAGGGCCAGGTTGAGCCACCTGCTGAGCAGGATTTTCAGTTTTTACGCTCAGAAAAGCTTGTGATCGGATTTGCGTTTGGCTCTTTCGCTCTCCCTTTTATCGTCAACCTAATCGGCCTTAATCCGTATCTCGGAATCCTGTTCGGGTTGGGAATCACGTGGATTGTAATCGACATCCTGCGCAGACGTCTGCCGGAACACCGGTCGCACTTCACCGCATCCATAGAGCATTTCTTACGCGATGCCGATATTTCAACGTTGCAGTTTTTCGTCGGGATACTTTTAGCCGTCTCCGCCCTTGATTACCTTGGAATTTTGAGCGCTGCGTCAAATCAGCTCCTGGGGCACACCCCATCCCTCGGCCGATTGGTAGCGGGCAGCTCGCTTATGGGAGCACTCTCCGCATTAGTGGACAACGTTCCGCTCACCGCAGCAGCGATGGAGATAGTGAAGACCACGGATACTTCAATTTGGGCGCTCATCGCGCTTACCGTCGGAGCCGGCGGCTCGATCCTCTTAATTGGATCGGCAGCCGGGATAGCAGCTATGGGAATCGTAAAAGAGCTTACTTTTAGCAGCTATCTTAAAGTGGCAACCATTCCGGCGCTATTAGGATATGCTGCAGGTATCGGTATGTGGTACCTGCAACACCTCACACTTAGAATGTAGTTTGCGGGCATTTCGCTATTCTCTACCCAACCAGCAACCTTTCGACCATTACAGAATTTTAGGGGCTTAATCCCGCGAAATACTTACAGGACACGCATCATCTACAGTAAAGTACCGCCGCTGGAAATAGAGAGCCACATTAACAAGCCCGATTAAAACCAGCACCTCAACAAGGGGACCAATAACAGCAGCAAACGCAGCACCTGAGTTAATCCCAAAAACCGCAATCGCTACTGCTATAGCAAGCTCAAAGTTGTTGCTCGCCGCTGTAAACGAAAGCGTGCAGCTTTTCGAGTAATCGGCACCGACTTTTTTGCCCATGTAAAACGAGACCAAGAACATCAGCGCAAAGTAGATAAGAAGCGGAATGGCAATTCGCACCACATCGAGCGGAATCCTTACAATGATCTCGCCCTTAAGCGAGAACATAACGACGATAGTAAAGAGCAACGCAATGAGCGTTATTGGGCTAATTGTCGGGATAAACTTGGTTTCGTACCACTCTTTGCCCTTTGCCTTTAGCAACACGAAGCGTGTAAACATCCCGGCGATAAATGGAATGCCAAGATAGATAAGGACGCTCTGTGCAATTTGGCCAATGCTGATATTTACGATCGTATCTTTAAGGCCAAAGAGTGGCGGTAGCACGGTTATAAAGATATAGGCATAAACCGAGTAAAAAAGAACCTGAAAGATCGAGTTAAAGGCCACCAAACCTGCGGCATATTCGCGATCACCCTTGGCAAGCTCGTTCCAGACGATAACCATTGCAATACGGCTGGCCTACGTTTTGTGGTTCTGCCTTAGAGTCCATGAGTTTTGGATAGATAATAACGGCCGCAAGAACAACGACAATTATTATAATAGCGGCCTTTGTTAATGCGCTTGTGCTCAATTACTTCGCCTGCCCCTCGCTAAGTTATTCCTCTATACCAAGAACCCTGTATGCTGCCTTATAGATCAAATCCTCAGGAATCTCCTCATAGGTTTGACCGTCATATTCAACCGTGCGACAATAAGCCTCGCTACCGGTTATGCAGGAGCAGGACTCACAGCAATTCTCAGAAACAACGATCTCTGGCAATACTTCCTCAAGCGCCCTGCCATTAAAGAGAACCATGTTTGATTCAGTAATTTTCTTTTCGGGAAGAGTTATCTCGATAAAATCTACGATCACGCCCTTAGGTGCCAGTTCTTTTGTTAAGTCGGCTACGACATCTGAGAGCGTCTTGCCGGTTTCAGAACAGCGGACGCACGTCTTGCCGTCCATCTCAAGATGCCGCCACTCAATTTCGAGCTTTCTCATATTTTTCACACAACCTCTTATAACCAGATTAAATAGGTGCCCGGTAAAGACAATGCAGGATCAATTTTGCCGAAAAATGTTGCACAAAACTTTTCTAGCGGGACGCCGTAGCCATCAAGCTCCGCATTAAATACGTCCTGCAAATTTGAAGCGGGGTCGGTGCTAATAAGCAGAATGCTCTTTTGTCTAAATCAAATGCTTCAAACATAAAATTACCCCTTTCTAGCAGCAGCCGGTAGAACCACAACCGCAAGCATCATTTTGTTCGAACTGCTTCGTTTCGATTGCAGTACCAAACCATTCGGATAATTCTTCATTGGTTGAATATTCCCTGGTCTTCACGATCTCGCCATCAGCAAGCGTTACCGGCAAAACGTCCGGGCCTTCTTTTTGTAAAAGATCGCTAATGACTTTATTTGCAACAAAAGCTTGCGGCTCATTTGATAGCCCATATCTCTTAATCTCGATCCTCTTTTCTTTAAGAGCGTTTATGACTGTTGCAATACGTAACAGGTTCTTATCGACGGACGGCCCGCAAACACCAGTGGAGCAGCACATCGCAGGGTCGAATATCTCGATTCTCTTCATAATTAAATCCTCTTAAATAACTAAGTTAAACAAGTATCCGGTAAAGATGATGGCAACGGCAACCGTCGCAAAAAACGTCGCAAGAAGCGGCTTCTTTAATACTTTACGCAAAATAATCGCTTCCGGCAGGCTTAAGGCGGTCACTGACATCATAAACGCCAAGGCCGTGCCCATCGGAACACCTTTGCCGACGAGCTCGGTAACAATAGGGATAGTGCCGGCAGCGTTTGAATAAAGCGGCACACCGAGTAGAACAACAAGCGGCACTGCTAATGGATTCGCCTTTGCTGCAATGTGAGTCAGAAAATCTGCCGGTACATAACCATGAATAAATGCACCGATGCCTACACCGAGGGCAATGTAGGGCGCAACCTTTTTTACCAGATCTTTGGTGTAAGCTAAGGAGTCATCGGAGCGAATCTTCCAAGTAAGCTTGGCTGCCTCTGTTACGCTCCTACCAACCTTCACCTGGTAGACAAAATCCTCGACCCAATTCTCAAGGCCAAGCCTGCCGATAATGATGCCTGAAACAATAGCAATCAGAAGACCAGATCCGATATAGATCAGTGCAACCTTCCAACCAAACAAGCTCCAGAGCATGCCGAGAGCGATTTCATTGATCATCGGCGAGGCGACTAAAAACGAGAAGGTCACGCCAAGCGGGATACCCGCTTCAATGAAGCCAATAAAGAGCGGCACTGCCGAACAGGAGCAAAAGGGAGTAACAATTCCAAAAAACGCCGCAAGGACATTGCCCACATATTCGCTTTTATTGCTAAGAACAGCCTTGACCTTCTCTGCCGGTAAGAATGAGCGGATAATGGCGATAGCATAGATGATAACGGCAAGCATCACGAGGATCTTTGCCATGTCGTAGATGAAGAAATTTATCGCACCGCCAATTATGGAGCTTTTGCTAAAACCCAGGAGGCTGTAGGTGAACCAGTTAACTGTATCTTGCCACATGTTGTTATCCTTTCAGAAGTGCTTTGACGTCAGCAACACTCGGCACGCGGCCGCTTATCTTAACCACACCGTCAACAACAAGGCCGGGGGTCGAGAGAACACCGTAACTCATAATATCTTTGATATCCTCGACCTTCTCGATGCTTGCATCGATGCCAAGCTCACTTACGGCTTCCTTAGCAGTTGTCTCTAACTTCTTACAGTTGGCGCAGCCCGTTCCTAAGATTTTGATCTGCATTAAATCCTCCTAAAATTACTTGATTATATAGATCTGTTAAACAATCGAGCTTTTCAGCGTTAACGCTGTAGTAAATCCATCTTCCTTCGCGCCTGGTATCGACCAAGCCAGCCGTTCGGAGTTCTTTTAAGTGGTGGGAAGCAAGGTTTTGAGGTAAGCCGAGGGGTTCATGGATATTGCAGACGCAGCGCTCGCCTTTACTTAAAAGGCACAAGATTTGCAGGCGATTAACATCTGCAATAACCTTTAAATATTCGGAAAGCTCCTTTATCTTCTCGAATTCCTTTGTTCCGTTTACACAACACTTCTCCATACCATACCTCATATCAACATTATTTATATCAATATATATTGATATTATATTTATTACATCGGCCAGTCAAGGTTTTTTTGTTTAATAGGAAGTTTAGAATAATTGCGATTAAGGCTTGCTTTGACAAGTCATCATTTAAGGTGCTCCCCGGATCGGGCAATCTTCGGCTTTGGACCAATTGTGCTTATACATTTCTGCTTAGGATATATCATTCATCAGATTCGAGTTTTAACACATTACCAAGTGTTCGGCTTGATTTAGTCAGTTCGCATATCTACTTACTACGATCACGTATGATTATGAAGGTGAATCAAATTCTTATTTTCATGGTAAGCCGGCAAAATTATTAATAAAGAAATTGTTATTTAGGGAGATTGTAAAACAATGTCAGAATTAGAAAACGAGGCTCAAAAAGAAACCAAATATAGAATTAAGGTAACAAAGAACGGCCCCTATATTGTGTCGGGAGAGTCCCTCTTTCGGAACAGAGAATATGTACCGATACCGATGGACAGTGCCACGGATGGAAAGAAGGAAATAAACTTCGATGGTACCGAGACTGCCGTTCAGAGAGGATACCTGGAGCAAGCCACTGAAATATTAGGGCCAGACCTAAAATTGACTGACGCCAAAACCTTCTGTGCCGGGGCTAAGTTTTGCCATCGCAGTGCCGGAACATGGAAACTGGCTGAGCGATCTGACGGCCCGGAGGCCAGACAAATGGCAATTGAGGAAGCTTGCGAGTGTCCTTCGGGAAGGCTGGTAGCTTGGGATAAAGACGGGGCAGCTATAGAACCGGACTTTGAACCCTCTATAGGGCTAATACTGCTGCCTGAGACTGCTGTTCACAATATGGGACCCTTATGGATGAGAGGCAATATCCCGATTGAATCGGCCGATGGCAAAGTCTATGAAATAAGAAACGGGGGTGACGCTTTGCCGCTGCGGAAAAAGCTCCAATAAACCATTTTGTGATGGCAGCCACCGGAAACCATAAGCCGAACATAAGTCGAAAGCTGGATACAAGACCGGTGCCTTTATTATGTTCGGTGGTGTTGTAAATGTTTAGTCCATGGACCCTGCACCTTTGACTAGCTCAAGAGTAATCTTTTCTTCCCAATGGTCTTTCAAGAAAGAGGTTTATTGCAATTCGATTAGTCACCGTCGCCCTGGGTGTTAGCCGAAGGCTCCTGAAAATACAATCGCACTTACGAGCAGGATCAGGCTGATGATCGCGCCAATGATGGCCAGCGGACGCCACCATCCTGGAATCGAAGGGGCAAATCCAATAGCAACTGCGCAGGCAAGAATTACGATTCCCGCAGTGGCGTGGAAAGCCAACGCGAGCGTTTTAAGTCTGTCACCCGTGATGGCGCTACCAAGAAGCCAAGAGCTTCCTCTCCTCTCCTTGAGCGTGCGGGGTACTAGGATTCCAATGGGATGTATGTAAACCCGTGACAACCAACGACGAAGGCAATCAGATACCGTAACCAAGGTGTCATCCAACTCTCTCACCTCCTTTGCGAGGCTTCGTCTGAGGGCAATATGGAGGGCGAGGAACATCAGAGGTCCACAAAAGCATAGTCAACAATGTTTATCGTTTTATTCTCCTTTTACTTGCTGTTCTTCAGAAACTGTCCCAGGAGAATGGCTTACCGTGCCCCGGGTAGACGGTTTTTACCTTTAGCTTCTTTAGCTTTTCGACGCTAACATTTGCTGCCGCTAAGTCGTCGATTAAAAAATGGATATCTGCTTTGATCATATTCATGAACAGGTCGCCACAGAAAAGATCACCACTTGTTGTCAGAATTCCGATTGAGCCACTCGTGTGCCCTGGAAGATACAGAATCCTTGCATCTAACCCGTATGCGGAAAGATCGAAAGCTTCATCGATAGTTACATCCGGCTTAAAGGGATCTAACTCTTGTGATTTGATGAAGAACCGTGCCATAAAACTTATAATCTTGCCGAATACCGTAAATCTGTCAGGTTTGGCTTTGTTGCCCCATGACTGATCCCCGCGCTCAACTTTGCCGGTATCACCCACGTGCATAGCAATTCTTGCACCATACTTTTCGCGAATATAGGCGGCATTGCCGCTGTGGTCGAAATCTCCGTGGGTTAGAATGATAAGCTTGAGATTACCGGGCTTGCAGCCCGCGCTTTCCAGTCCGTTTTCAAGCCTGGTCGGATTATCCAGCACCCCGGTGTCAATCAGAACAAACCCGCTATCGGTTTTTATGAGGAAGCAATTTACTCCGCCTACGTTAATGGTTTTTATCTCTTGTGACATAGTTCCCTCTCGTCGGATTCCTTTTTCTATATTGGATATTATAAGCATCATTCCCAAATAATACGAAGCTTTTAGTAATTGAGCGGTCATCTACCTAAAAAGCGGAACTGGGTGATGTTCTTTGCTTTCGCACTATACTCATTAAGATAGAGCCTTGGCTTGCTGAGCCTTATCCCGTAACAATACCCAAAAAGTAGAATAGCCGCTCTACAAAGCGGCTTTCTTGTATGTTCGTATGCGCTCTAAAAATGCATCCCCGGATTCGCATTTATTCCAACTTCATACAGATATTACCAGTTTGATTGGTTGAGTTTCTATTGCTTCTATCTTAGGCAGGTGTCAGGTGAGAGGTTAACTTATATTCAATTTATGACTCGGATAGGACTTGTACTAACGATAGGTTTCGCTGAATGGTCTATGGTTTTGGAATACCAAGGTCTTTGCAGATTTTAACGACAAGATATTCATCGATTTCTTTGTGACGCGGAACAGTTGAGACCTTCTTCTCGATTCGGCTTATAAAAACGGTATGATTTGCACCTTCACGCAAGAAAACACATCCATTATTTTCTAGATAGCGGATTAGATCTTTTCGTTTCAAGCTATGATTTCCCCAAATTCCTCTTTTATTATTTCGACTCCCTCCAGCTCTTCTTCTGCCATTTGCCGATTTGCTTTAAGAACAAGCTGAACAGCCTCAACTAAATTATCTTTTGCTTCTTTTAGCGTTTCTCCTTGCGTATTTACTCCAGGAAGTTCCTCAACATAGCCGATATAACCGTAGGGAGATTTCTTGAAAACCGCTGTTAATTTCTCATGCATTTTATCACCTGCCTTTTTGACTATTATGCCATAAGATGCTTAATAATACGAAACTTACCAGAATTGTTTCAATCCAAAACCGTAAGCATTACCGTACTAAATCTCGTGAATTATCGCTCTACAAAGCTACAAATATGTCTAGTTTCGGTTTGTACTCAAAATGGGTTACGGTCAAAGAATTCAGTGGTGGCCAGAGACGGACTTGAACCGCCGACACGGGTATTTTCAGCCTCACGCCTAGCCGGCCCTTGCCTTCGACATGCGGGCTCCGATCAAGTCGAAGAGACTGCCGGCCGACCTCTTCAGCACACCCAGCCGGGTTGGATAATAGTAGTCGGACTCGAACCAGCCCTGTTCCGAGTAGTACGTGTAGTCTCGATAGTTGTCATCGAGCTCCAGCCTGATGCTCGTCCGGCCCATTCTGAACGCCATGAGCCCGAACAGCCCGGGCACGGGATTAGCCGGCTTCGATAGTCGCTTATGGAACCGCTTGCTCTGCTTGGCGAGAGCCTTGTCCCGCTTCTGTTGTTCCTTCTCCGTCATCGGCTCAAAAGCCGTGGCGCAGCTGCCTTTCACTACGTTAAAACCGAGACCTCCTCCTACGAAGTCGAGGTACTTCACGATCTTGTGGCCTCCATAGATGCCCTGGGCGACGATGCTCGTGAAGGTCTTACCGTGGAAGCGGGGGCGGTGGAACACGAAGCCGAGCCTGTCGAGAAATATTTTCATGGTAGCGGAGACCTGAAACGAGTAGTTCGGCGACGCAAAGATCACGCCATCGGACGCCATCATCTTCTCGATGAGCACGTCCCGGTCGTCCTTCAAGGGGCAGAACTCCTCGCCCTTCTCGAAGCACAGTCTACAGCCTCTACACGTCTCGATTCGGTAGTCGCTCAAAGCGACGATCTCGGACTCGACCCCGCCAAGCGCCTCCAGCCTGTCGAGGAACTCACGGACGGCCTTGTACGTGTGCTTTTTACGAGCAGATCCAACGAAAGCAGTGATCTTCTTCATCGGGCCAGCCCCCTCACCGGCAAACCTTTCTGGGCGCCGGCTTCGATTGGGATGTAGTCTTTCTTAGCTCTTAACAGAGCAACGGCCAGCACGAGCACCCATAGCATGGTGCTGTAGATGTTCACGCGCTCGAGGATTCCCGCCCACGGCGTCGAAGCAGCCTGCGCTGTCATCTGCGGAGCCTGCGCACCCACCACGGCCCCGGCAGCCATGAGTACCAGGATCGTCCCGATCGAATAGAGACGGAAACCCTTCCCACGTACACCGGACCCGAACCCGATGAACAGCACTATCGAGAGAACCTCCAAAGCGGTGAGGACGATGTGGCCGACATCGGTGGCCGACATCGCGGATCCGCGAAGGTGCATCGGCGAGAACAGTAGCGTCGCTTGACCGACGACCGCGTACACGACCAGCATGATCGCCGCGACACACAGAGAGCGCTTCTTGCCAGCCGCTCCCCATACGCCTATGCTGAACGCAATCACGAGTGCGTTGTACACGCTGAAGAGAGGAACTATCATCGGTCGTGTCGGAGCTCCGATGGCGCTGAGCTCGCTTACGGCTTGATTGGTGTAGCTGTAGCCCTCCCATCGCATTGCCGCGAGTATGTCGGTAGCGACATAAAACAGCGAAGAGAGGATGCCGCAGACGAGAAGGAACTTTAGTACCGTCGTAGGTGCTTGCGATTCTTTTCTGGCTTGTATCATTGTTTCTTGTTTCACTCTTCTCCCCCTAACTTCTTCCCTAAGAAAGCCTTTTTGCCTTGCAACCCATGAACCAGTTAGTTTTTATCCAACGAGGCCTGGTAGGCCTTCCATCCCGGACACCACTTGATGTGCCAGAACCACAATCGCCCAATAATTGATTTTGGGTTCTTTTCCGCCTTGCGTCGCAACTGGCAATCTTCACATTTAGCGCTCATGCAGCATACCTCCTAATAGTTTTCCAGCTCGTTGACCGAATACATGCTATGTACCCTCAGTACTTTATGTAGCTGAATCTCATGGCGGAACATTGCTATACTTGACCCAGCAAAAGCAAATTCTTATCCAAACAGGTTTTAGTGCAGCTTCTTCAGGCTTATGGAGCCTGTAGAGGCTTTAATGTCTATTTTACCGCCGCCTTCTCCAATCTTTCCGATTAGCTTTTTATCAGTTGATTGGCTTACGGTTAGAGGCAGATCTTCATAGGTAATTTTTCCGTTGGAGGTGCTTGCCTCCAGTTGTGCAGCAATACTTGGAGAAAGGAAAACTGCGATACTGCCGGTTTTGGTCTTTATCTCCAGGTTATCCCGGATAGCCTGAACCTCTACTGAGATATTACCTGTGGAAGTTCGTGCTTCGTAAATCCCGTTTACCCCGGTAATGTCAATACTACCGGTACTGGTTACGGCCCTTACAAACCCGTCTGCTCTCTGGATTTGAATAGCGCCAGTGGATGTTTTGGCATCAACATCCCCTGAGACATTAGCCACATTGATTTTTCCAGTGGAGGTTTCCAAATAGGCGACCTGCACTCCCCTGGGTACTGTGATGCGGTTATGGAGGGGAACCGCCCCGCATAAAAACGTACTGCATTGAGTCCGGACAACAAATTCACGACCAGTTACTACATCGATACTCGGCTCTTTCAGAAATCTATTCAACCAATTGTTCTGCTTGGCAGCTACTACTTCTATGTAATCGCGGTCCCAACTACTTACGTCAATATTTCCGTTTCTGTTGTATACCTTCAAAACGGTTTCCGGTTCAACGGAAAAAGTTTTCCGGTATATTTCTTCTCTATTCATGCCCAACATTGAAAAAGCACCTCCCATAATCATGAATGCAACTAGTACAATCTTTTGGAAAAGCTTGTCTTTTCTGTAGCATAGGGGAGCGGGGATAGAATTTCAACCTGTGACCTTCGTGTTATGAGCGACCCCTAAGCACCGGACGTCGACTTCGCTGAATGCCTGTTTGCAGGTCACAGGCCGTCGGCATGCGGTTATGGGAGTGCCTGATTGCCTTCATGCGCGAGCTGTCCCGCCTGCTCGATCTAGCCTCTGATGTCCAGAAACCCCAAGTTGGCAACTTTCCAGATTGGGCTTTC
>DASXVE010000016.1 GCA_036504445.1 Candidatus Aquicultor sp. | reverse complement strand
CTGCCACAGCTTAAACAGGGTAAGTTCCACATCGGGCGACATTAAAATCAGCCATCGAGGCCACGTCACGCGAGCGCACCTCGCTTGTACGCGCTGCCACCCGGGGGCCGCCCACCCCAACATAGGCAAGATCGGAGCGGTCATTCCTCAAAGAAAACTGTGCAAGCAGTGTCATCTAACGCGCATGAATGAATGCGCATTTTGCCATACCAAGAGGTTTTCCCCGACAACACGTTACTCGCATTAAGATGTAGCCTTTAATTGGTAGTGGGTCAGTTTGAACGAAGATTACAATAATTAAAATAAATTGGAACCCGTTCTTTTCAAATCAATTTGTAAGTGCTATGCTTTTACCATGGATAACTTGACTAGGCCGTTAGAAAGTGCTACCAGAACAAAAATTAATAGGATACTTAAAAATCTAGGTTGGAATATAGATGAATTCAGCAAAGACTGCAATGTTTTTACTGAACGAGTAAGAACAAAGGAAGAAAAAGCCAAGATAACACAAAGGTTTCCCAAGGGGCGATTCCCTGATTATGTGCTTTATTCTTCTCTAGACTTAAAACCACTTGCGATTATTGAAGCAAAACGTATTGGTATAAAGCTCGATAAAGCCATCAAGCAGGCCATTGACTATGCAGAGTGTATTGATGCCAAAGTTGTCTTTGCGGTAGATGGTGGAATAGTCGAGGTTAGGTGGGTAGAAGAAGAAAGACTTTTAAAGCTTGATGGGCAATTAGTCACAGAGCTTTTGCCTGAAAAGACATTACTTCGTTTTATTAACACCGGAAATGAGCTTTCCTCACCTCAAAAAGTTACGAAGACAAAAGAAGACTTAATTAGGATATTCGCTAGAGCAAACGACTTGCTTCGTCAAGAAGGAATGCGAGAAGGCATAGAACGATTCACGGAGTTTTCAAATTTTCTTTTCTTAAAATTGATTGATGAAATTGAGGCCACCAGAGAAAGTAAAGGTGAGCCGCGAAGAATAGAAGCACGTTATAGTTGGAGCGCCTTTTGTGACAAAGAGCCGCAAGACATGCTTGATTATATCAATGATACGGTTCTGCCTAAATTGGTTGATAAATATAATCATAGTGGAGATGTGTTTTCTAGCAAGCTAATAATAAAAAATGCGAATATTCTCAAGCAAATAGTAGACGAACTTTCGAAGTTAACTCTTTTAGATGTAGATAGCGATGTTAAGGGCGATGCTTTTGAATACTTTCTTAAAAACTCTGTTACTGTTGGCAATGATTTAGGTGAATACTATACACCAAGGCATATAGTTAAACTTATGGTCGACCTAGTGAACCCCAAGTACGGCGACAAAGTTTATGATCCATGTTGCGGTACTGGCGGGTTTTTGATAGAAGCATTTAGACATATCAAGCAAGCATGCAATCCTACCAAAAATACTCTTAAGGTGCTTGAAAATGACACCATTTTTGGTGGGGAACTTACAGGAACAGCAAAAATAGCAAAAATGAATATGATATTAGCTGGAGACGGTCATACCCATATTATCCAGCAAGATAGTTTACAGAATCGAAAGGATAACGACTACGACACCATTTTAACCAACTTCCCGTTTTCTCAAAAAACCGAGTTTTCTCACTTGTATGGGCTGTCAGCAAAGCAAGCAAACCCCGTTTTCGTAAAGCATGCGCTTGATGCTTTAAGGCCTGGTGGCTGGGCTGGTATCGTTGTTCCTGACAGTATACTTTTCGCTAAAGACATCGATTATGTAAAGGTCAGAAGACAATTAGTGGAAGAATGTCAGATTGAAGCGATTATTCAGTTAAGCGTGCATACCTTTTCACCATATACTAAGCAACCGACTAGTATTATTATTTTTAAAAAAGGTGGAAAAACTAAAAATGTTTGGTTTTTTGAAGTAAATAACGATGGGTTTATAGGTACAACAAAAAGAAGACCTTTCGAAAAGAACGATTTACCATTATTACGTAGTCTTTGGAATGATAAGTCTGATTCTAATCTCTCGTTTACTCTAAATTATGATGATATCAAAAAGGATACATATAAATTATTTCTTAATCATTACAAGGCCTATGAAAAGGTTAAAAGCTCCATTGAATTAGGTGAACTTTGTGATGACTTTATTATTGGTCATACCCCGAGCAAGACAAATGATGATTTCTATGGTGGCCCATACCTTTGGGCAAATATCAGTGATATGGGGAACAAATATATCACTGATACTCAGATAAAACTTAGTGAGCTCGGATTTTCAAAAATGACCGAAAGACGTTTAATAAAATCTGGTTCACTTCTTATGTCTTTTAAGTTAACCATAGGTAAAACAGCTTTTGTTGCCAAAGATTTATTTACGAATGAAGCCATCTGCGCTTTGAAGCTAAAAGACAAGTACAATACCGATGAGATAAAAGAATATTTATATCATGTATTACCAGTAATAAACTACAAACCCTTTGCTCAAAGGGCAGCCAAAGGTTTAACTCTTAACAAAGACTTAATACCTACAGTAGAAATACCTTTTCCTAATAAGAATGAACGAGAAAAAGTAATTCAAAAAAAGTTAGAATTAATGGAAGAAAAAGAGAAGCTCCAAAAGACGATGGAAGACAATTTAGCAAAATTTGATAGATTAATTAAGTCGGAAATTTTGGGATATAAATAACAGATGAAGATTATCAATAGTGAATGCAAAAGAGAACATCGTCCACGCAAGCAAGAGGAGCAAATTACTATAGATAGCGTTATTAATTAGCCTCTAATTAATCCAACAATTTTGCGATCTCTTCTAACGTCCACACATGATCAGTGATACCAGCTGCCATAGCAGGAGTTGTAGGGAACGGTTTGGATAGGGTTTTGTGTGGCCTAGCGAAATTATAATGCATGAAGTGAAGGCTAACCGCATGTGCTAAATTTTCTGCTTTTTTGGAGAACGCATTCGTAAGCCTCGTAAACCTTCGCATTCCCATCCTCATTGTAAGGTTCTGCCGCTCTACAAACGATGTAGAGGCATGGTCTAGGTTTGGGTTACCTGTGATAACCTTAGTCTCCGTTCCTATGCAGCTGGTCGGTGAATAGCGCTTCGGTTTCTCAGGTTCGTCTTTATAGATTTTATGGAGCACCGCATAGTCGATATCCCCACCAAACGTATCCTCGATTACATCCAGATACGGCCTATATCCATCTGTAGTTAACTGTACTCTGTTGCGAAGCCTTGACGCTACGTCAGCTACAAAGGCCGCAGCGTCCGCCGTGTTTCGCTCACCGACGAGCCAGGAGGGAACGAGCTTGGTGTCGGCATCCAGAGCAACCCATGTCCACACGTCGCCGTACCCGAACTCGCCCTGGTGTTCTTCAGGCACGTTCTTTTGTTTGGCGTAGACGAAGCTCCAAATCTCGTCGAACTGGAGCCTCTTGCAAGGTAGATCACGCATAACCTTGTCTTGATAGTCTGAACAAGCATTGCCGAGATCGACAAGCAGCTTGGTTACGGTATTCTTAGCCGCTCCGGTTATCCGAACCGTGCCGCGAATGCTCATCCCCTCGACCAGGCATCCTATTATTTGTGCTCGCTTCTCGACTGATAGCTTGTTCATACTGACCATTATACTTGAGCGGTATAGCATAGTCAAGCATATTTCATGCTTAACATGTATATTTTACAAAATTTTTTGGTCATATTGCTAAATTGCGCAAGTTTTACTTGACGATTAACAACATGTGTATTTTAATCTAACTATTGAAATGCCGATGGATTTCAGGCCAGACATTGAATGGCGTATTAACGCTCCAAGTGAAGATAGCGAGGCAATTTAATCTTCTGATTTCTTCCATCTGGCAGCCGCTGCTAGTTTAGCGATCTCCCGCCGTTGCTCAGGGGTGAGCTTCTCAGCGCGGGCTTTGCCGCCCTTTAAACCACCTTTGCGGCCTAATTCGACAGCAGCCTGATTTTTCTCGGGCTTGGGTTCTTCCGAGGCTTGCTCTTCTTCTGTTGCTTCATTGACGATACTAGCGGCAAGACGGTTTAAGTCCGTCGGGCGCTTCGTCTTTCTTGAGCGGTCATGCATAATACATACATCTTACCACATAATTACGGCTGTCTAAAATTATTTTCATTCAAAATGACCCACTACCCTTTAATTAATGTGCTTGTTAATAAGCATGTCTGGTGTTACAATCAAGCAAAATGCGAAAGTTTGATTTTGATGCCATAAAATCTAGGATATTAGCCTCGCGCATCAAGCTGCCCGATATGAGCAATCCACGCACAAGAATTCTTGTGATTGCCGCCGGGGCTGTTGCGCTTATTCTTGTGGCTGCCTTCGGGTATGGTTACTGGTTTGCGGCTCAACCAACATTCTGCCAAAACTGCCACGAACTGCAAGCGGACTATCGGTCGTGGAAAACATCCATCCATGCCGAGGTCGATTGCGGAACGTGCCACTATACCGGTCCGTTTGGGTTCGCGAAGCAAAAAGTTGCCTTAGCAAATGATACGGTCAAGCACTTGACGGGCTCGTTCTCGCAACCTCTCAATATTGATAGTGCGCTCAGCAGACAAATAGATGACGATGGTTGTCTTCAGTGTCACACGCCCAAACGTGTTATCACCCCACGTAAAACGCTGGTAATGAACCACCAAATTCACATGGATAAAGGGATCAACTGTACGACCTGTCACAACCGGGTAGGTCACGGTGATTCGCAGGGTTATCAGAATTTTATCAGTATGGAAGGCTGTTTCCGCTGCCACGGCTTATCGAAAACGGCGGTTGCGCCCGGTAAGTGCAGCCTGTGTCACCCAAAAACATTCGACCTTGTACCTGTCTCGCATAAAACAGGAACCTGGCTTGTACCGGATCATGGCAAAACCGCTGCGCAAAGCACGGCTACATGTGCCGTATGCCACCAAAAAGCGTTCTGCCGCGGTTGCCACGGCGTTGATGTGCCGCACCCCGATAAATTCATCAAGGACGATCACAGCACTATAGGTAAGAGCAATCCGCGTATATGCAAGAAATGTCACCGTCAACAGGATTTCTGCAACGCATGCCATCACAAGGGCTATACCGGCCCTCCGGGAGGATGGATCCCGACCCATAGAACCGTTGTTACGCAAACCGGGCCGGCCTACTGTTTTGGCTGTCACGGACCCACATATTGCGCCAAGTGCCACGTTGCGAGCCAATAGGTCATTTTCAAAGCGATATAATAAAATCTTGAAAACCCTTTTCGCCGCTACTCCGATGCTTTTCAGTTGTGATAAGATACATAGCAAGTACGCTGAAAAGAGGTAATATCAATCGCAGCCATACTGGCTTTTATAAAAGAACGCTTTGATGCAACAGGGCTCGTATTGCTTGGCTTTGTCGCCATCTATCCTCTTCTTGCCAATCCTTTTGCCGCACCGGTGTTTGGCCTGCCAAAACTCGTATTCCTTATGGTCACAGCAATCATGCTGTGTGCAATTTGGCTCGACTCGCTGATTAAGAACGGTTCTCGCGAGATACCGCGTTCGAACCTGCGAATGCCCATTATTCTTTTCTTTGGAGTCGCGCTTATATCGAGCATGCAATCGGTTCACCCGCTAACTTCGCTATTCGGACAATACGGTCGCTGGGAAGGCCTTATATCGATCACGTGCTATATCGTGTTGTACTGCGCAGCATTCCGCGCAGCGCGCAACGAACGTGCTTTTGGATTAATCATCGCCACCATGCTGGCGTCGGCCTTGCTGGTTTCAGTTATCGCCATTATCGAGCACTTCTGGACAAACCCATTTCTTCTGATCAGTAAGGTCTACTGCGGTGCCGGATACGGGCAGCCCAATGTCTATGAGGTCGGTCGCAGTATGGCTACGTTCGGCAGCACGACGTTTCTCGCTACATACCTGGCGCTCGTTCTCCCACTTGCCGGCGCGGTAATTGCAGGTCGCAAGCGTACGGCTGCGGTTCAGGGCACGCTGTACGCCCTCTTCATGCTCGCAGCGGCCGCGCTGCTTCTTTCCTACGGGCGGGCCGCCTGGATCGGCGTTGTTCTGGCATTTATGCTCCTCGGTTGGCTTCAGCGGGACATTATCAGGCACTACTTAGCACCCACAGCAATCCTTGTCGGCGTTATCATTACCACCCTTATCATTATCCAATCTTTTGGGGGCGTGTATTCCCCTATCGACCGTGTAGCCTCTATCTTTGATAAGGCAAGTTCGCTTACCAGGGTTCAGATGTGGGATGCGGCGCTTCCGCTGGTTGCGCACAACCCGTTGCTCGGTTCAGGACCGGATACTTTTAAATATGTGTTTGGCATCTATAAACCCCAGGGTTGGGTCGAACATTTTGCGAATCCGCTTATCGACAAGGCACATAACGATGCCCTGCAACTCGCAGTTACGCATGGTTTGCTAGGGCTTCTTCCCTACTTATGGTTATTCACCGGTTTTATCTGGCTGGGGGCGCGGCGCGTACGCTCCCTCGAAGATCAGCGCGCGCGCTGGATCGCCGCAGGCCTCATCAGCGCTGCGTTTGCCTATATGGTCGATGTGCAGTTTAGTTTCAGCCACTTTTCAACCGCACCGTTTTTCTGGCTCTTTCTCGGATTCGGAAGTGCTCTGCTCAACACAGATACGCGGTCAGCACCGGTATCCTTCTCGCTTTCGACAGAACGGCAGACGTACGCACGCGCCCTCATTGCGGTCGCTGTGACCTGTCTTGCAGTGCTCGCAGCATTCCCGCTCGTTGCAGATATATATTTTTCAAAGGCACAAAATTTACGATCGGCCGGTCGGGTCTCTGAGGCTATCGATCCCTACCGGCGCGCAATAACGTTTAATCGCTATGAGCCGTTATATGAGCTCGCGCTTGCCGAAACGTATTTCAAACGTGCAAATACAACAAGAGACGACCGGTATCTGCAAGCTGGTTCAACCGCATTTGCTGAAGCGGCGCGACTCAACCCGATTGACGAGCAGGTATATTTTAGGGCGGGAGTGGCCTACCTTGCAGCCGGCCGACTAGGGTGGCCGGGTTATTTGCAAAAAGCGATCTCGGTCTATAAACAAGGGTTAATGCTAAACCCGGTGATGGTCGATGCATATACAGATATCGGCGTGGCCTATGCCACGCTCGGTGATTACGATAGTGCGATTCAGTCCTGGACGGATGCTCTTGGAATCGAGCCAAACAATGATCGTATATACTTTAACCTTGGATGGACGTATAAACAGAAAGGTCAGATCCCGCTCGCAAAGAAGGCTTTTCTCAAAGCGTACCAGCTCAATCCTAAGATGACGGATGCGAAAGCCGCATATGATCGCTTGTAAAAAGGACGAGTTTGCTATACTCTTGTCGGTAAGGTGCTATGTATGACATCGGATAAAGATACTGATTTTCGTGATGTTTTAACAAGAGACTTCGATACGGAAACCATCGATAACCCCCAGACAGGGGAAAAAGTCAGTCTGTGGCTGGCTCTCTCCATCATTTTTTTACTCATCGTTGTGTTCGGTGTGTCGGCGCTTATCGTTCAACGCGTCTACTTTAAGCCGCCGGTCATCCGCACAGCTGTTGAACGCGATCTTATTCGCTATACCGATGCTATCAAACAAAATCCACGAGACGCCGAATCATATGTCGGGTTGGCCGGCGTTTACCTTGAAATCGAGCAACCGCGCAAGGCTATCGATGCGCTCAATACCGCGATCAGCCTCAAGCCGCGATCGTGGAATGCGCACTTTGAGATGGGGATGGCACTGGATGCTAACGGGCAGACCAGCGATGCCGTCGGTCACTTCTGGCAAGCAGCTGCGATTGACCCAAATAATGAACTCTCACATTACCAGCTTGGCAGGCTCTATGAAAAGCAGCGACTCTACGGCCAGGCTATACAAGCATACAAGGACACCCTACGAATTAACCCGACGCTCTCTGACGCACATTACTACCTGGGTTCCTGCTACGAAAAAACAAATAAGCGGGGGCTTGCGAAGCAGGAATATCGTGAAGCTCTCAAATATGTCGATAATTATCCTGAAGCCGAAAAGGCTTTAAAAAGGCTGGAGTAGATCAGTATATGCAACGAATCAGTTTACGCAGTTTTCTCATAACGCTTTTAGTCATACTCGTAATAATGACTTTGATACTGCTGTATTTGTACTATATCCTGTCGCAGCCACCGGGCATGCCGGCATATCAAACGCGGCAGCTAAAACCCCTCTTCAGTATATACGGCTTCGGTACAAAAGAAGAACAAATGCTGTATCGCCCGACGGATGTCTCGTTTGACACCGAGGGCAACATCTATATTGCCGATACAGGTCGTGCCCGCATACTTGAATTCCGTTCATCGGGGCAGTTTATTAGAAAGATCGGGAAGAAGGGGCTCAATGCGGGCGAGCTCATTGAGCCGGTAGGCGTAACAGTGGCAAAAGACGGCCGCATCTTTGTTGCCGATAAAGCCCTTAATAAAGTCGTCGTTTACAACAATGACGGGCGCTTTAAGCGCGAGTTCCGGGTTATGTACCCGATCAAACCGCTCATAGCCAACGGCAAGCTTTATCTAACAACATATGGTCATGTCATTACGTACGATCTCGAAGGGCGCAAGCTCTCGGAATGGGCGCAAAAAGGGCGCAAGGAAGGTTACGTCGATTCACCGACAGGTATCGCGGTTAATAAAAACGGCAGCGTGTACGTCTCCGACACCCTCAACTTGCGTTTAGAAGCCTTCTCACGGGAAGGCGACCTGCTCTGGGTGAAAGGTCAGCCTGCGAAAGATATCAAAGCGCAAAACAGGACGTTTGGCCTGCCCTGCGGCTTGACCATCGATGATAAGAACCGCTTGTTCCTGATAGATGCGTTCGATAACGCCATTCGCGTGTTGAATACAAACGGCAAGCAAATTGCCGTGCTCGGCAAAGAAGGCTCGCGCGAAGGGCAACTTAAGCTACCATCCGGTATTGCATACGACCAAAACGGCATATTTGCTGTCGCCGATAAATTTAACGACCGGGTTCAAATCGTAAAAATTATTATCGAGTAAATGTATGGCCATTTAGAGCGCTTACCACTTGCACTAGCGCACCTATTGTGCTAGTATGTAAAGTAACTTAGCTATAAATAGGAAGTGTATCTTTAGGTCCAGAGGCAAGAGAGTTATTATGCGTGTAATTTGTAAATCGCTCATTCTCGCCCTTGCAACTCTTATTCTTTCATTAATTACAATACAAGTAGCTGCGGCGGGTATCATCCCAATAGGTCCATTCGGCGGCTACAATGAACCCCCGAAATATACCAGTGCTCCAAAAGGGCCGCATGGCGGTTATACAACAACATCAAGTAAGTGCAAAGATTGCCATGCCGTTCACCTGGCAACGGGCAGCTACATGCTAACCAGGGGCAACTCTCGCGACGAGACGTGCAAGTACTGTCATGATAACTCCGCAATCGCCGGTGTCGAGGTTGTGCTCAACGAGCGCGGCCATGGCCTTAATGCCACAGAGACGGCAACTTCTACCACAACCGTCACCGCACCGGATGACACCACCCCGCCGTATTCGATTACATCGGCAAAATGGGGATGTTTAGAATGCCACTCGGTGCATGATAACCAAACCGTAAAGCTTGCCGATTTGAACTCGACAAAACTGCTTAAATCAAACCCAAATCCCGGCAAGAATTACCTGTATTACAAACCGATAGCTGGCGAGACTTCACAAACCGTCTCATACTGGTGTTCTGCATGCCATAACGCCAACCTCGGAAGCCATAAAGACCCTAAACAGGTTATCATCGATGGCGTCACAACAACGGTATACGGTCACGACTCATCCGGCGGCGGCTATTTAACCGATACGGTTACCGGATTTGCGCTAGTCGATCCGGATAATGTTTTGACGAATACACCAACGGGTATTATAACCGGTCCGGCTACGGATACGGCGAGCAATCTGAGCGGCAACCATGGCCCGACGTGCAAACAATGCCACACGGCTGATGGCGGCACGTTCCCTCATTCGTCGATAGCGCCGAACATGCTCAAATCTAGCACCGATACCAATTCGGTCACTAGTTTGAACGCACTCGATGTCATCTGTACGTCGTGTCACAATACAAGTTCGCTCCCATAAATAATAGCCCCAAATCGGTAGCCGAGCGTCAAACAAATTACTGATAAATTACCACATTTACCAGCATTTATTCAGCTATACACGCTTGCTATTATTTCCAGATTTTGCGATAATATGATGTAATGGATGCAATACGAAAAAGACACTGGCGTTTGCTTTTTGGTGAGGCACAAAGTACCAGCTTAACGAACCTAACCCTTCCAAGACTTCTGGCAAAGAAAAGCGAGTTAACATCGTAATATTACTCACAACAGCCAGCGCATTTGCATACATAATGCCTAAACTAAAAAACCGTAGGAGGATATGTAGATGGTTAAAGAGAGCAAGCGACCTACTTTAAACAATACTTTGCTTGTAGCAGGTATTGTCGTTCTAGTATTAGCGCTCGGTGTTACAGCAATAATCGTGAATAATAATGCGAATGATTCGATCTCTGCTAAAGAAGCTGCCGCCGCAAAAGCAAAAGGGCTTGAGTTGTACCGTCAAGGTAAGTGGGATAGCGCCCTTAGTGAACTGAAAAAAGCGGTTGATGGCAACCCCAACGATATGACGGCTCAGTTCAAACTTGCCTTTTCTTACGAGCAAAAAGGTATGCTAGATGATGCTTTTAAGCGGTACGAGGAAATACTTAAGCTTAACAAAAGCTCTGCCGATGCCCATTATAGTATAGGTCGTATTCTCGTTGAGAAAAGAGACCTCGATAAAGGTATCGCCGAGCTCGAAACGGCCACCAAGCTTAACCCAAGTTTTACAAGCGCTCATGCTGCGCTCGCTGATGCATACTTTCAGAAAAACCAGTATGCGAACGCGTTAGCAACGTATACCAAGCTTGAGAAGCTTATTGGAAAAAACGATACGCTCTATTTGTCTCGGATACATACCGCCAAAGGTCAGATTTTAAAGCAGGGCGGTAAAGATGACGAAGCCAGGCGTGAATTTACCTTGGCTGTACAACTAGATAAGAATAATAAGGAGGCTGCTGCGGCCTTGAAGTAGGCTGCTGCATGCCGTCCTTTGTTTAATTTGTTTGTGTGTAAGAAGCAGTGATTCCATAGCATTACTTATAGCAAGGTCCGTTTGTCGCAGTAGTTGAAGGTTGTTTTACGAAGTAATAATGATGCACGAGCCGTAAGCTTCTTTCGCGCCCAATAAAACGATCGCTGGGTGATATGTCTAACATTTCGTGCGCTGCAAACAGATCACCATACCAGAGCCTTACCGGCCTCGCAGTACTGTCTGCGCTGGTTCTGTTTATTATTCTTTTACTCTCTTCGACACCTGCATTTGCAGCCGGTGTCGAGACGCTTACTGTAAGCCATATCGTGCCTACCGGCGGTCCCATTCCTGCAGGTCCACAGAGCCCTTCACAGAGCCTCGTTGGCGATGTTTTGCAGTTCAATGCATCTGCCGGCGACCATACGATTACGGTTGATTCGATCAGGGTACGTCAAAGCGGTACTACAACCGCTCTTGATTCTGATATTACGGCGATTCGCCTGGTACGTGATACCAACGCGGATGGTATCTATGATGCCTCTGATACCCCTATCGCTTCGACTTCGACCGCGGCTTCTATCGCAGAGTTCTCATCGCTTAACTTCCAGGTTGCACAGAATTCAACAGAGACCGTTTTTGTTGTTTATACTATATCGCCGAGCGCTGTTATTGGCCATACGCTTCAGAGTAATCTGATCTTCACAAACAGCGATATTACTGTCGTCACGCCAGATGTCGTCGCTGATTTCGGTGTATTGACCGGCGCAACGCGTTCAGTCGCTTCCTCGGCCGATACGGTGAGCATCACCCACAACCCGCCGGCAACCGCCGTGGTTACCCAAGGGGCTTCCGTGCTCGTCGACCGCATCGATCTGAGCGCCCCGCCAACCGGCGACGGCGCGACCATCGATTCGA